>DXUR01000139.1 GCA_019417795.1 Clostridiales bacterium
TATAAGAGACAGAAGTAGTACGGAGGGGAACCTCTGACAGCAAGGTCGGCCCCTACGATCAGTATGTGTACCGCTTCAGCTTTGAAAATCAGCAGGAGATCTCAATGGATGACCGCGGAACGCTCTATACGCAGAAGGGCGGCTATACGATGACCGGGGACTTCTCCGGCGTACTGGACCTCTTGAATGGCTGGTTCTGAGCTGAGCACCGGAGCCGGGCAGAATAAATGGCAAATAGAGTCTTGCAGAGTGCGTATTCATAAATGCTGATTGAAATAGCGACAGATAAGAAAATGCTCTGCAAAAGTCTGCCTTCCATTTGGAAGGCAGACTTTTTTCGCCTATCAGCCGGTAAGGGTCAGGCTGCGCTGAACTCCTCCCGCAATTCCTCCATGGCCTCGGACACATGATCCGCAGAAAAGCAGAACCGGCCGTTTTCATCATATACCTCAATGTGTCCCATCACATACCGCAGTTCAAATCGCTCCATTTTTATAACCCCTTCCGTGGTGTGTTGTTTTCTGATTACATGCTCAGTATACAATACATACTGTCCTATAAAACGGACACTGTCACCAGCTGCGATCTCTGTGCGGCGTATTTTCCTCAGATCGATCTGCGGCTCAGAGCATGATACTGCCGGTTTCTCTGCCGGCCATCGCGGTATTCAGCAGCGTTTCCTTGCAGACGGCGGCGAAATACCGACTTTCTTCAAATCTGCCCGGGTAGTGCTTCTCAATGAATGTCAGAGTTTCTTTTAGCTGCAACATGGCGGCGAACATATGCTTGCAGGCATAAGTGCAGAAACAGTCGCAAACCAGATTTCTGATCTCGCCATCGATGTAGTCACATTCCAGCTCGTAGGGCTGTGTCCCTTCCACAATGGCCCGCACCCGAGTCTTATCCAGAGAGATGTACCGCACCCGGTTTTCTCTGTAATAGTCATGTCCCCGCTCCGCAATGGCGTCGCTGATCTTCATGGTTTGCAGATCATTCAACTGAAAGCCGCTGCCGTCCTGTTCGGAAACAATCTCCGTATCCTCCTTCTCAGGTGCCTTGAACCAGGTGATGACCTGTTCATAAGGGAGTGCGCTGCGGTCAAAGGTGACGAAGTGCGATCCGGCAAAATGGAATTCACCGTGGACCTTCGTATCGGCGACGCTGATGACCCGCTTGTAGTCGGACAGATTGATCTTGAAGGTATAGCAGACATCCACCACATGACCGCGGAAACCTTCCAGCTTTCCATCCACGAAGACCAGATCGCCGCAGTGGAGATCAAATTGATCGTTGTAGTAGGAGAGCGTCATGTTGCGAGCAGGGAAGTGGATCAGCACCAGGGATTTGGTAGGCTTCGGCTTTCTGGAAATAACAAACCGCGCGGCAGCCTCGTGCCTGCTTTCCTTTTCAGCGGCGGAAAAAACGATCTTGAACTTCATAAAACCCCTCCTTCAAAATGATCGGGTGTCCTTCCAGTGTCATCATTTTACAATCTTACCTGTCCCAATAACCGGACTGCGACGAAAAAACGGCTCTGACCGTAATGGTCAGAGCCGCTTGATCTGAATTTGATTCAGTTTTTATGCCTGCGGGCCGTAAAGTGCCGCGACGGAGCCGATATGCGCCTTCATGCCTGCCACAACATGAGCGGGTCCTACGATCTGCGCTTGGGGGCCAAAACCCAGCACCCACGCAAAGAACTGAGGGCTGACCACCACATCCGTCCGGACGGTGAAATGGGCCGGGCCGTCGGGGACGATGAATACTTCGCTGCCCAGCCGGTCCAGAACGGCGCCTACCAGGTGATTTTCAAACCGCATCTGTACCTTGATCTCTTCGCCGGTGAACATACCGAAGGTTTTGCGGGTGTAGACAGCCATGTCCAGCGCCTGATAGACCTCCTGACCGTCCCGCTCCTCATCCAGCGTGGAGATCTTCTCCATCTTATCCACGCGGTAGTGCTTGATGATCCCGGCCTCAGAGTCATAGGCCACCAGATAGTAGTTTTCATCGTCCCAGGTCATGGCGAAGGGACTGACTACATAGTATGCGCCGCCGTGGCGGTACTGCCGCTCCTTGGCCACATTGTACTCAAAGTACAGAAACCGGATCTTCCGGTTATTGGAGATGCCGTTGTGAATCTCATCCACATTGTAGTAGATGGACTCGTTCATGGTCTTGATGCGGTTTTTCACAAAGACCTGCCGGTGAAGAAGCTGGGCGCTGTGTACGCTGGCTAACGTCTCAATCTTCTTGATGAGGGACGCGGTCTTTTTGTGGGTGATGAATTTGGAGGACTGCACACTGTCCACCAGCAGCTTCAGCTCCGGCAGCTCAAAGGTGTGGCTTGCCACATAATAGCCGAACACGCGGCCCCGCTTGCATTCCTCAATATCCATGCCGAAGGTGCGCAGCGCCTCGATGTCATCGTAAATGCTTTTGCGCTCTGCGGCGATGCCGTTGGACTCTAAGTATTGAATCATCTGATTGACTGTAATCGGGTGCTCCTCGTCGGAGTTCTGAAGCAGATAATTCATGACATGAAGTAATTTCAATTTCTGGAAAGAGGATCTGGCCATATAGGTTCCACCTTTCTGCGCCCGGATCAGCAGGTGTGAACCTGCAACTGGATTGCTTCATATTCAGATGGCGTTCTGCCTTGTATCGCGCAATGTCTTTACGTTCATTGTAGAATGAAATGTGAGCTTCTGTCAATGGATAGACGATCCAACGGTAGCGCCCCTTACTGTACCGACTATACAAGCGCACCCGACCGTGTTATACTATTAAAAAATTCAATACATGCAGATAGAGGAAAGAGAGGCAGATGGAAATGAACTACACCTCCGCACAGGCCAACAAGCTGCTGAAAAAACTGAATGACGAGTATACCGCGTTGCTGGACAAGGAGACCCGCAGCCGGGACTTCCGGGCTGCCATGGGGG
The DNA here is from genome assembly GCA_019417795.1 of Clostridiales bacterium. The sequence goes on from DXUR01000139.1 coordinate 2,946, forward strand.
AGGATGTCGAGTCCGTTCGGCCTGTCTACGATTACGCTGAAACGCAGATCCGTCTCGCAGAGTTGGAAGCGAAAATCCGCAAGCTCAAGCACGCCATCAACATTTTTAACGCCACGCAGACCGTGGACAGCTTTGACATGACCATCGACGAGCTGCTGGTCTACATTCCTCAGCTCACCAAGCGGAAAAGCAAGCTGCTGGAGATGAAAAGCCGACTGCCCAAGGAGCGTGTGGAGGAGCAGTACGGCCGCCAGTCCAGCATCATCGACTACACCTACGCCAACTATGACATCGCGGCGGTGGAGGCCGACTATGAGAAAGCTGCCGATGAACTGTCCCGTGCCCAGCTTGCGCTGGACGCGGTGAATCAGCGGGAAACCTTTGAGCTTGAAGAATGACCGCTTTCCGTCGCTTCACACGAATGTCCGACCATTTTTGATCCAATCACGATCTCTGCGTGTGTTCAGCGTTCAGAGACAGAGAATCGGTTATTTTTGCGGTTATCCGTTATGCGGCCTGTGTTTATGGTTTACGGGGAACATTTACCGGCAGCATCGGTGAAGCGAGAAAACTTTTTGGGGCCGAAGTACGGTTATAGGCCCTGACTATTTACAGTGGGGAAATGTTCGTTTTGCGGAACTCCAAATTGAGCGTGAACTGTCCAAAATGGCGGAATTATGTTGAACAGTGAAAATAGGAGGTAACGAAAATGAAATGGTTTATGTTCTGCGTCGCAATGAATTTTATAGCAGCCATTGTACTGATTGGAGCCGGCGCAACGGAACTGAATAATTTAGGAACGAGTGTTCCGGCGCTTTTGTGTGTTGCTGCCGGTATATGTGGACTGATCGAAATTAGAAAGAACAAGTGATGGAATTACAATCGTTTGCTTACCGGACGCTGTCGCTGCCAAGGCACTCAAACAAGCGGCAGCCTGTTTTCACAAGGCGGATTGAACACAATACGAAAAGAAAAAACGAAAGGGGAAAGGAATATGACAGTGATCGGCAATATTCTATGGTTTCTGTTTGGTGGACTGATCGGCGGACTTGCGTGGGTGCTGGCCGGATGCCTGTGGTGTGTGACCATCATCGGTATTCCCGTCGGACTGCAATGCTTCAAGTTTGCAAGTCTCGCCTTTTTCCCTTTCGGAAAAGAGGTCATATATGGGGGCGGCGGATTTTCCTTTCTGGTGAACCTGATTTGGATCGTATTCTTCGGCTTTGAACTGGCGATCGGCTATGTCATTCTTGGCTGCCTCTGGTGCATAACACTCCTTGGCATCCCCATCGGAAAGCAGTGCTTCAAAATGGCAAAGCTGTCGCTGATGCCCTTCGGCGCGTCGGTGATCTGACCGGGACCGGACAGGATCGACCGTCTCTCTTGCATTGTCAGCCACGCCATGCTATAATACTCCTACAAAATTTGTGACGTGGGGTTTTCAAGGCGTTTGATATGCTGCTTTTGACCACGCAATTGTGCAGAACAATTGCGTGGTTTTGTTCTGCGATTTTCAGGAGGACACATGAACGAGAATCAAAAATTAGGAACCATCATGAAAGAGCTGATCCGGTTCAGCCTGCCGCTGATCCTCAGCGGTGTGCTGCAGCAGCTCTATAACTGGGCAGACGCCTTCATCGTCGGCAATGTGGACGGAGAGCTGTCCCTTTCCGCCATCGGCGTGACGTCCATTCCCATCAGCTTCTTCATCACCACCATCACCGGCTTCACACTGGGCCTGTCCGTCCTGATCGCCAAGAACTTCGGTGCAAAGAAACAGGACAGCATCCCGCCTGTGCTGGCAGTGTTTGCCGTGATCCTCGGCGGCATATTTCTGCTGGCTGCGGCAGTCGGCTCCGCCCTGTCCTATCCGTTTATGGAGCTGCTGCACACGCCGGCGGATACCATCGACCTCGCCAGCGGTTATATCCGCATTATTTTCTGGGGCCTGCCATTTCTGGCAGTCTATAATGTCTATACCGCCACCCTGCGCGGGCTGGGGGACAGCCGCATTCCGTTCCTCTCCATTCTGGTCTCCTCTCTCATCAATGTGCTGCTGGATATCCTTTTTGTTGCGGAGCTGCGCTGGGGCGTACTGGGCGCGGCTGCGGCGACTGTGCTGTCCCAAGCGATCATGACGGTGTTCATCGTTCTGTACGGCACATGGAAATACCCCTGGCTGAAAAGCAACTGCCGGAAAGAGAGCTTCTGCGGCGCCGTGGTGCGGGACGGCTTGCGCTACGGCCTGCCGCCCATGGTACAGTCCAGCATCAGCGCCTTGGGCAGTCTGGTATTGCAGGACTTCATGAACCGCTTCGGAACGGATACTGTCACCGCCATCACAACGGCCTACCGCATCGACACGCTGATCCTGCTGCCCATTGTGAACCTCGGCTCCGGTATTTCCACGGTCACGGCTCATAGTCACGGCGCGGGAGATACGATACGCACCCGAAAAACCCTCTCTGCCGGTACAATTCTGACCTTGGTGGTGTCTGCGTTCCTGACGGGCCTCGTGATCCCGACAGGCGGAAAGATCATTGCGCTTTTCGGCGCCGGGACCGCTGCGGTGGCCATCGGAAGCGCCTTTTTCCACCGCATTGCATTCTTCTATCCGATCTTCGGCCTGACCACGGCGTTCCGCGGCTATCTGGAGGGCAGGGGAGACCTGATGTACTCCAGCGTTGCGGGACTGGTCTCTCTGGCCGTCCGCATCATTGCCTCCTACGCAATGGCCCCGCACTTTGGAAACATGACCATCGCCTATGCGGAAATGGTCTCGTGGGTGTGGCTGCTGGTCATGTACCTGTTTCGCCTGGCAGCCAAAAAGGATGACGCTCTATGAGCAATGAGCATAGGTGCGATGTCACCGATGTTGAACTGGAATCTCACCGGCATCAGATGGGGACTGCAAACTTAGATGCGGCGCCGGATGTTTTCATAAAACGGTTCCTCCTGATACGTAATCGATTTTGCTAAAGTGCGCCACCCTTATACCGGATTATGTTGTAGAAAGTCAACGAATGATTTTGCAAAAGGTCGACGCTGATTATTTCGCTTTCACGGTTGAAATGCCCTGCCGACTGTGTTACACTTGGCGGGCATGACGATAAAAGGGGGGCGGGAGACATGAAAACGGCACAGGCGGACCTCACAACGGGCCCGCTGGGGAAGAAGATCTTCCGATTCAGCATTCCTCTGATCTTTTCCAACCTGCTGCAGGTGTTATTCAATATGGCGGACGTGGCTGTTGTCGGCCGGTTCGCAGGTTCCACAGCGTTGGGAGCGGTGGGCTCCACCACCATTTTCGTGTCCCTGTTTACCGGCTTCCTCATCGGATTGGCCGGCGGCGTCAACGTACTGGTGGCGCACCACTTCGGAGCTGACGATCAAAAGAACCTCTCGGATACCGTCCACTCGGCGGCGCTGACCTGCGCGGCGGCGGGACTGGTGTTGTTGGGGATCGGCTGCGGCTTTGCAGGCGGTATCCTCAGAGCGCTGAACACCAAACCGGAGCTGATGGACGGCGCTGTGCTGTACCTGCGCATCTACTGTCTGGGTATGCCCGCACTGGCGGTCTACAACTTTGGCAACGCCGTGTTCTCCGCGGTGGGCGATACCCGCCGCCCTCTGTACTACCTCTCCATCGCCGGCGTTATCAATGTGGTGCTGAACCTGTTCTTTGTCATCGTCTGTAATATGGACGTGGCGGGCGTGGCGGTGGCCAGTATCATCTCCCAGTATTTTTCCGCCATTCTGGTAACGGCGGCGCTGCTGCGGAGCCGTGAGAGTTACTGCCTGCGGTTTTCCCAGCTGCGGTTCCATAAGACC
>DXUR01000014.1 GCA_019417795.1 Clostridiales bacterium
GAAGATATTTTCCAGCGCACCTATCAGGACGTTATTACGGACAGACGGGATGCCGTTGCACTGTATCAGGATAGCAAGGACGCACCGCAGTGGGTGCGCGGCATTATGGTTCTGTATGCAGCGGAAGAAAAGGCCGTTGAGCCGACCTTGCAGCCCCTGCCGCTGGATGCCGTAAACGAATATAACGCGCTGAAAGAGCGTTACCCGGATGCTCTGGTCGGTTATGAGCAGTACGGCAACTTTGAGTTCTACGGCGAGGATGCAAAGCGCGTTTCAGAACTTCTTGGCAGCAAGCTGTTGGAAAAGGAAACCGCACTCGGCAAGGTTGAGGTGTCTGGTTTTCCACGTGAACAGTGGGCTTCTCAGGCAATGAAGCTCTGGAAGCAGGGGGAGAGCGTCTATCTGTCCGGCCAGCAGGAAGATGGAACCCATGCGCAGACAAAGTATTTCCGCAGAGAGGAATATCTGCCAGTCAATACCATCATTGAACTGGACGATAGAGAGTTCCGTGTGGATTCGGTCAACTTTGAGCAGGGGACGGTCAGCTTGCAGGACATGACCCTTGCGAAAGAAGCCCGGTATCCGATCTTCCGAACGGAACCGCTGGAGTACATTCGGCATCTGTACGAACAGGCCGACGTGCCGATGAAAGAAGCGATAGAAACCACAGTCTTTACTGCTCTACACAATGCTGGTGTGGCTTACGAGGATTTTTTCCCGGAGCAGATGGATGTGATCTATTCGGTGGCAGAATCGGGCGGCGAGTTAGAAGAACTGCTGAATCCCGACTTCTCGCCGGAACAGATGCAGCTGATCGCGGATGTGCAGACCCGGACAGATGCCATCCATCGTTCGGCAGTGGACGATGTTTTGAATCCTCTTACCAGTAAGCCTATGACCCCGGAAGAGGTCAACCATGCACGGCGGCAGCACAACCTTCCGCTGGACAGTGGAGCCGAAACGGAACAGCCTGTACAGTCCAAACAGGAGCCTATGAACTTCCGTATTACGGACGATGATCTCGGCGCAGGAGGAGCCAAGACAAAATTCAAAGCAAACATCGAAGCCATCCGGCTGCTACAAACGCTGGATGCAGAACAACGGCAGGCAACCGCAGAAGAACAGGAAGTTCTCTCCCGGTATGTCGGCTGGGGCGGCATTCCGCAGGCGTTCGACGAGAAGAATGCGGACTGGGCAAAGGAGTATGCGGAACTGAAATCTCAGCTCCCGGCAGATGAGTACAGCGAAGCGCGGGCATCCACGCTGAATGCTTTCTACACTTCGCCTACGGTTATCAAGGCAATGTATGAAGCCCTTTCCAACATGGGTCTGAGCAAAGGCAATGTACTGGAACCGTCCTGCGGTGTCGGTAACTTCATGGGTCTTGTGCCTGAAAGCATGGAGAACATCAAGATGTATGGTGTGGAGCTGGACAACGTATCAGGACGCATTGCACAGCAGCTTTATCAGAAGAACAAAATTGCAGTGCAGGGCTTTGAAACAATGCAGTTCCCGGACAGTTTCTTTGATTGTGTGGTGGGTAATGTGCCGTTCGGCAATTACAAAGTGCCGGATAAGCGGTATGACCGCCACAACTTTCTCATCCATGATTACTTTATTGCAAAAAGTCTTGACCTTGTTCGTCCGGGCGGCGTGGTGGCGGTAGTCACTTCCAGCGGTACGATGGATAAAAAGGATTCCTCTGTCCGAGAGTATCTTGCCAACCGTGCCGATCTGGTCGGTGCAATTCGCCTGCCAAACAATGCGTTCCAGCGCAATGCGAACACAAGTGTTGTAGCTGACATTTTGTTCCTGCAAAAGCGTGACCGGGCGGCAGTGGAGCGGGCAGAGTGGGTAGACCTTGGCACAACGCCGGAGGGATACCCCATCAACCAGTATTTTGCGCAGCATCCTGAAATGGTGCTGGGTGAGATCACGACTGAAAGTACACAGTACGGCAAACAGGAAACCACGGTCAAGCCCATCGAGGGCGCAGACCTTGCACAACAGTTGAAAGCAGCCGTTGAGAACATCCATGCGGAAATCACTGAGCCGGAAATCACGGACGATGAACTTGACCAGAACGCAGAACCACTTCCGGCAGACCCAAACGTGAAGAATTTCAGTTACACCAATGTGGACGGACAGGTCTATTACCGTGAAAACTCCTATATGAACAAGGTTGACCTGCCTGCGGTCACGGCAGAGCGTGTGCTGGGGATGATTGCCCTGCGGGAAACCACACAGAAATTGCTGGACTGCCAGTTGCACGATGGTACGGATGCCGAAGTGGAACTGCTGCAAGGAAAGCTGAAAGACCAGTATAAGCGGTTCACAGCGCAGTATGGTCTGATCAACAGCACCGCCAACAAACGGGCATTCCGGCAGGATAGCAGCTATTGTCTGCTGGCATCTCTTGAGATTCTGGACGAGGAAAAAAAACTCAAGCGGCTGGCAGATATTTTCACGAAACGCACCATTCGCAAGCCGGAACCCGTCACCTCTGTGGATACTCCGAGTGAAGCCCTGGCACTCTCCATTGGAGAAAAAGCAAAGGTCGATGTGCCGTTTATGGCAGAACTTTGCGGAAAGACAGAGCAGGAAGTGACCGAAGAACTGGCGGGCGTTATCTTCCGCAATCCTGTCACACAGGCGTGGGTGACGGCGGACGAATATCTGTCCGGCAACGTCCGGGAAAAGCTGGCAACGGCAGAAACCTTTGCCGCAAACCACCTGGAGTATCAGGTCAATGTCGAGTATCTCAAGCGGGTACAGCCGAAAGATTTGAATGCTTCGGAGATTGAAGTGCGGCTGGGTGCAAACTGGATCAAGGCAGAGTACATTACGGACTTCATGGAGCAGGTATTTAAAACGCCGAGTTACTATATCGGAAGTTCCATCAAGGCTACCTATTCGGAAATCAGCGGCGCATGGAACATCAGCGGAAAGTCACTTGACCGGAGTAATCCCCGTGTGACGAACACCTATGGCACAATGCGTGTCAACGGCTATCGGCTGCTGGAAGATGCACTGAATCTCCGGGATACCAAAATTTACGATACTGTTTATGAGGATGGAAAAGAAAGGAGAGTGCTGAACAAAAAAGAAACCATGTTGGCGCAGCAGGCACAGGAAGCGATTCGGGATGCGTTCAAGCAGTGGATTTTCAAGGATTTAGACCGCAGAGAGGAACTTTGCAAGGTCTACAATGAGCGGTTCAATGCGATTCGTCCCCGTGAATACGATGGCAGTCATATCAAGTTTGCGGGCATGACCCCGGAGATCAGCCTGATGCCGCATCAGAAAAATGCAGTGGCGCATATCCTGTATGGCAATAATACGCTGTTGGCGCATTGTGTTGGTGCGGGCAAGACCTTCCAGATGATTGCTGCCGGCATGGAAAGCCGCCGTCTGGGTCTGGCACAGAAGAATCTCTACGTTGTGCCGAACCATCTGACGGAGCAGTGGGGCGCGGATTTCCTGCGGCTGTATCCGAATGCCAATGTGCTGGTGGCAACGAAAAAGGATTTCGAGCCATCCAACCGAAAGAAGTTCTGTTCCCGGATTGCTACGGGCGATTATGATGCCATCATTATCGGACATTCGCAGTTTGAACGGATTCCGCTTTCTCCGGAACGGCAGAAATCCATGATTGAGCGGCAGATTCAGGACATAACCTTTGCGATTGCAGAAGCAAAGGCAGAGGACGATGGTAAGAGTTTCACGGTCAAGCAGATGGAGAAAACAAAGAAAACCTTGCAGGCAAAACTTCAGAAGCTGAACGACCAGAGTCGCAAGGACGATGTGGTTACATTTGAGCAGCTTGGCGTTGACCGACTGTTTGTGGACGAGAGCCATTTCTATAAAAATATGTTCCTCTACACAAAAATGCGGAACATCGCTGGTATTGCTCAGAGCGATGCGCAGAAATCCTCGGATATGTTTGCAAAATGCCAGTATCTTGATGAAATCACTGGCGGCAAGGGTGTGACCTTTGCAACAGGTACGCCTGTATCGAACAGCATGGTGGAGCTGTATACCATTATGCGCTACTTGCAGTATGATACCTTACAGAAACTTCATCTTGGACACTTTGATAGCTGGGCGGCTTCGTTTGGCGAAACCGTAACGGCAATCGAATTGTCCCCAGAAGGAACGGGCTACCGTGCAAAGACGCGGTTCGCCCGTTTTTTCAACCTCCCTGAATTGATTTCACTGTTCAAGGAGTCCGCAGACGTACAGACGGCGGATATGCTGAATCTGCCTGTGCCAGAAGCAGAGTACATCAATGAAGTGCTGAAACCCAGTGAAACACAGCAGGAAATGGTGAGCAGCTTTGCCGACCGTGCAGAACAGGTGCGAAACGGCAATGTCAATCCCAAAATTGACAATATGCTCAAGATCACGAACGATGGCAGAAAGCTGGCCTTGGATCAGCGGCTTATCAATGACCTGCTCCCGGATGAGCCGGAAAGCAAGGTCAACCTCTGTGTGGAGAATGCCTATCAGGTATGGGAAGAATCCACGCCCGATAAATCCACCCAGTTAATTTTCTGTGATTTATCGACCCCGAAAGCAGACGGAACATTCAATGTGTACGATGATGTTCGGGAGAAACTGGTGGCAAAGGGAATTCCCCGTGAGGAGATTGCTTTCATCCATGAGGCAAATACCGAAACCAAAAAGGCAGAACTGTTTGCAAAGGTACGCTCCGGTCAGGTGCGTATCCTGCTCGGTTCGACCCCGAAACTTGGTGCTGGTACGAACATTCAGGACAGACTGATTGCCCTGCATCATCTGGACTGCCCGTGGAAACCTTCTGACCTGGAACAGCAGGAAGGACGGATTCTTCGTCAGGGAAACCGCAACCAGAAAGTGAAGATTTTCCGTTACGTCACAGAGAATACGTTTGATTCGTATATGTGGCAAATTCTGGAAAATAAGCAGAAATTCATATCGCAGATCATGACCTCGAAATCTCCTGTCCGTGCCTGTGATGATGTGGACGATACCGCGCTGACCTATGCAGAAATCAAAGCATTGGCAACGGGAAATCCCTACATCAAGGAAAAGATGGATTTGGATATTCAGGTCAGCAAGCTGAAGCTGATGCGGGCCAATCATACCAGCCAGATTTACAGCTTGGAATCGGATATTGCACGGCGGTATCCGGCAGAGATCACGGCAGCGAAAGAGCGCATAGCAGGTCTGAAAGCTGACCTTGCAGTGGCAAAGCCGTTGCTGGAACAGGATAAGGAAAAGTTTTCCATCACGGTGGAGGACAGGGTTTATACCGACCGCAAGGAAGCAGGATCGGCGATTCTTGCAGCCTGCGCCGCAATGAAGATCGCTAAGACAGAGGGGCAAATCGCAGATTTGGGAGGGTTTGCAATCAGTTCCCGGTTTGATGCGTTCGCTCAGACATTCAAGCTGACCATCAAGCGGCAGAGCAGTTATACGATTGAACTTGGCAGTGACCCAGCTGGCAATATCCAGCGTATTCTCAATGCGCTGGCATCCATCGAAAAGACACTGCCGCAGGTGGAGCGCAGACTGGAAACCTTACAGCAGCAGTTGGCAGAGGCAAAGGAAGAAGTGCGGCGTCCGTTCCCGCAGGAAGCGGAACTGAACGAAAAATCTGCACGACTTGCAGAACTGAATGCCCTGCTGGACATGGATGAAAAGGGGGATGATGCGGCTCTTGGCATGGATGAGGAAGTGACGGAGAGTGAAATCCCTGCGCCGAAGCGTGAGATTGAGCGGAGTGCAGACAGCGTAAAACGTCCGTCGATTCTTGCACAGCTTCACGAAAAACAGGCGGAACGCATGGCAGAGCCGAAACCGCAGAAAAAGAAAAGTCACGATATGGAACTGTAACTGAGAATGCCCCGTCAGATCTCCGAAAGGAAATCTGATGGGGCAGATTTTGTAAAGGAGGGCATGAATGGCAGATAAGCGGGCAGACCAGCTCAAAGAAATCACGGAACGGTTGGAGCAGGGCGTAAAGGACATTTTTACTTCGGAAATGTATACGAAGTACCTGCTTACAATGTCGAAATTCCACAATTACAGCTTCAATAATACGCTGTTGATCGCAATGCAGCGTCCAGATGCTACGTTGGTGGCTGGGTATAACGCTTGGAAAAATAAGTTTAACCGCTATGTGAAAAAGGGTGAAAAGGGCATCCAGATAATCGCACCTGCTCCGGTAAAGGAACGAGAAGAACGGGAGAAAATCGACAAGGACACCGGGCTTACGGTGCTGAATGAGAACGGGGAGCCGGAAATCGAAGTGGTGGAGAGGGTGATTCCCCGGTTCCGGGTAGCAACGGTTTTCGATTATGCCCAGACAGATGGAGAACCGCTGCCTACGCTGGAAGTGAATGAATTGACTGCCCGTGTCAAGGATTATACCCTGCTGAAAGAGGCAATCGAACAGGTATCTCCTGTGCCAATTCGTTTTGGAGAAATCGAGGGCAGCGCAAAAGGCTATTACAGCCACATGGACAAAGAAATCTGTGTCCGTGCCGATATGGGCGAGAGCCAGACCATCAAGACGATGATCCATGAGGTTGCTCATGCCATGCTGCATGACAGCGACCAGATGAAACAGCGCGGCGAGGAAAAAGACCAGCTTACCAAAGAAACCGAAGCGGAAAGCATTGCATTTACAGTTTGCTCGGCACTTGGCATTGATACTTCGGACTACTCATTTCCGTATGTGGCAAGCTGGGCAAGCGGCAAGGAACTGAAAGAATTGAAAGATTCGATGGATACGATTCGATTGACCGCTGCTGTTTTTCTTGAAAAGCTGGAAACGGCAGTGGCAGAAAGGAGCGTGGAGCGAATGACGGCGATGGAATACGCAGAAAAGCTGATTGCGGACAAGGAACAGGATAAAACCATTTTTGACAACAGCCAGCGAAATCTCATCGTGAACTTTGCTTACAAGCTGGATGATCGGGCGGCAACGGAAGAACTGGCGAATAATCTGGCGGCTGCGGTTGCGGCTGAAAACACGGAAGAAATCAATCGCCTGATGTGGGAAGCAGAGGAGAAGATCGAAAGTCTGCCGGATGGCATGATCGGTCTTTCGGAAATGCACGAATATGGGTATCTGAAAGATGATGTTCTGCCGCTGACAAAGGAAGGCGCACGGGAGTGGCATCGGCTGGGCGAACGGATTTACCCGCTGTTTCAGGATGGCACGGCAGGAGATTTCGCCAGTCAGGAAGAGATCGAACAGCATGATGGCATTTTCGGAATCAAGGCGGACGCATGGAGTGCAATTTTGCTGGAAAAGAACGAAGAGTATCTGGAAGATGAGTATGCCCGCCCGGACGCTGCACTGACGGTGATAAGCCGGGAGCAGGCTCTGCGGCTGTTTGATGAGGGCAAGCAGATTTATCTTATCCGTATCAGTCCGTGGCCGGTTCTTGTCACAGAGCGTGAAGAAATCGAACGTGGAAGTGACTATTTCCAGATTGCCAAGGAAGATTTGGAAAAGGACAAGCAGAAAGCAATGAAAAGCAGCGAGAAAGCACCCGTTGAAAAGCTGGCGGCAGACCTTGATGATTTCGCCTTTGACTTCGATTTCTACCACTATAAGGACAGTGTGGAGGATCGGGAACAGGCAGTTGAAGCACTGAAAGAACAGATTCAGGCTGGGGATATTCAGTCGATTAGGGAATGGCTGCAAGTTGCAGTGGAGGAATCAGAGGGAGAGTCCGCAGAAAAGGCGGCAGAGCTGATAACCCGGCTGGATGCGTTGCTCAAGGAGCAGAAGCTGCTTTCTGGCAGCGAAAAGCAGTTTGGCATCTACCAGATCACTGCCCGTGACCCGGAACACGACTACCGCTTTATGAATCTGGACTTTGTAAAGCGGCACGGGATGGAAGTAAGCCGTGCAGACTATGAACTGGTCTATACCGCGCCTCTTACGGAAAAAGATACGCTGGAAGCCATTTACGAACGCTTCAATATCCAGCGTCCAGCGGATTTTACAGGGCATTCGCTTTCCGTCAGTGATGTTGTGGTGCTGAACGATGGAAAGTCCATCAAAGCCTGCTATGTGGACAGCATTGGCTTTGCAGAGCTGCCGGATTTTTTCAAGGAAAGGAAGATGGATTTGCAGAAAGAAACGATTCTGGATGAACAGTTGCAGGAAATTGAAATCTTTGATAAGCCCGGTCTTTTCAGCAACGGCAGACTGCGGGATGAAGATGTACCGGAGGGATTGTACCGCTATGACCTGCGTGGGTCGGACTATGATCCGGGACAGCCGATTCTGGTGGAGAAAACGGTAATTGTAAACCATGCGGCATCCATCCTGATGGCAGAAGAACTTGACCTTGGTGCAGATGGTCGGCTGGAACTGGGCGAGGAAGGTCTGAATTTTACGGGTGGATTGCTGACCGTCCGGGAGTTTATGAAAGAGCAGGAAGAGAAAAACAATGGACTGCTTCATGGCGATTCCTATAACATTACGGTCGAGGGTCATATTGGCACATGGTATGCGATTGACGAAACGGAGGTCAACGGCGAGAAGTTCTTCCTGCTGGAGCATGAGGAATACGGGGATGAAGCTGCCTGCGTTGCGGTCAATGAGCAGGGAAAACTGGTGGCAGAAGATTTGTGGAACGGCTTTGATGAGGATTTCCAGGATGCCGTAAAGGAATATTTTGCTGAAAAGAATCCGACTTCCCAAAAAGAAGAACAGGCTGTGCCTGTGGCGGAGGAAAGTCGCACGGATAATTCAGATGTTCCGGTCTATTACGAATCGTTTGCCTATGCAACAAAGAATGGCGAGGTAGATTTGTACCGCATTTCCAGACAGCTCAATGAAGATTGCAGAAACGCCATTGAAGAAGCGATTGCAGACAATTTTGACGGAATGCACCTTGCAGATGATTCTACGAAGTCCGTTGTTGAGCAGTTTGGCATGGAGCGCATAGGCTATATTCTGGCGTACACACTGAATTATAACAACCACGACGGACGGTATTCGCACAGCAATAAGGAATGGGCAGACATCACCTGTAAGGGCGAGCGCGGCAACAATATCCGTACCGACTGGATTGTGCGCAGTCACCCGGCTGTGCTGAACGGGTTTGTGGATATGTACCGCAAAGAACTTGCGGCTGAACAGCAGCAGGAGCCGGAAAAGCCGTTTGTGCAGCAGTTCTATGTTGTGACGGATTTGCAGACCAATCCGATGCAAATTGAGAAGTTCGGGAATCTCGATGATGCAATGTCCTGTTATCAGCAGATTCCGAATTTTCATCTGAAAGCCCTTGGCGTAGAGAAAACGCCTGACCCACTTCCGGGCAGTCTGGATATTGTGCAGTGCAAGAACGGTATTGATACTATCGTGGAGGATTACAAGAAAGTTCCGGGCTGGGATAATCCGTACATCCAGAACCATGTGGCCGCACTGGTGGCAGAAGCGTTGAAAGTGCAGGATGTGGCGGTAGCCTATGAGATCAACGATGGCTATTTTCACATCCAAACCAGCGAGGACGGCTACGACTATACCTTATATAATAAGGATTTCACAGTGATGGACGGTGGCATCGTTGAAACAGACGAGTACAGACCCGTGCAGGAAGTGATGGAAGAAGTTCTGGCAGAACATGGACACAGCATTTCGGAATGTGGTGTGATTAGTGCTGAGTATCTTCAGGAACAGTCATACCGTGCAGAAACACAGCGGGCAGAAGCAATGAAAGAAAAGCTGGCAGCAGAGAAGCCTGCGCCGGAAGCAAGCATCAGCTTTTATGTGGCAGAGTGTGCTGAATTCCCAGTGATGGGGGAGTTCCACGACAATCTGACATTGGAGCAGGCATTGGAAGTCTACGATAAGATTCCGGCAGAGCGAATGAACGGAATCAAGGGCATTGGCTTTTCTCTTGAGGATGGAAGCATCTATTCGGGAATGTTTGACCTGATGGTAGGTGGAGAAGTGCAGGCAGAGGTCGTCAACCATATCCAGCATTACCGAGAAAGCCCGCTGGTGCAGAAAGCAATTTCGGATATGAAAACGCTTTTGGAAAAGCGGCAGGCAAGCAAGGAGTTGGAGGAACGCCCCAACACCCGGCAGTCTGTTCGTGAAGCGTTGAAAAACCGCAAAAAGGCGCAGGAGCAGCAGTCCAATCAGGAACAGGCAAAACCGAAGAAGGCAAAGAAGAAAGGAGAAATGGAACTGTGAGCAAGATGAAGTTTAATGCAGATGAAATGATGGTTATGGCAATGTTTGAGCAGCCGACACGGACGGAAACCATGAGATATATCGAGGAAGTTGTTCCGTTTGTTGAGGACGATGTTGAAGTCTTTTCTCTAGTAGCATCTACCATGAAAAAGATGCGCTCTATTTCAGACATGGAATTTTCAGAGCTTGACCTTAAACCGTATCTTCAGGATGTGGTGGCAAAATGAATATCAATCAGTATGCGGTTTATCAGCTAAAAGAAATTGCAGAACTTGCTGCGTATCGGTCGCGCTCGTATCAGTATTTGATGGAACAACATTTCCATGTGACTGTACAAAATTATCAGCAGGCGTATTTTACAAAGTTGTTTACATCGGACACACCCGAGATGATTCGGAAACGGTTGGAAGAGCATCGACCGAAAAATTTCCGTGGTCGTCCATTTGGTGTCGGTGATGTGATTGTCATAAACCAACAGGGAGAAATCACGGCGTATTTTGTGGATAAGGATTCCATTGTTGTGGTTGCTGGCTTTATCCGCAGTAGTAGCTCTGGCATTCTGGTTACACTTGACACAAAGAATCTCTTTATAGATGGATGTGCTGGAACGTGGATGGCAACCGAAGAATGCGTGGTAGAAAGCCGACACTTTTTTCTGATGCAGCATGAAGTCTATAAGGATAAAGCACCGAACGTGATTGTAGATGCTTCTGGCAAACTGGTTTCTACTGAAATCCGAAAAGGGTTGGATGAGGATGCCAGAAAAAAGATTCTGGATTATCTGCATCCACCGCTGATAGAAAAGCCGGTGAACCAGAAGCCTTCACTACACCAGATGGAACATTATCAGAAGTTCTATGAGAACGGGGAATATGTTCGGGCCGTAGAATCCACTACGGAACAGAACTACAATATGATTGATGGCTGTGCCAACAATCTCCCGAAGCCTCGCATAATCAATGGACGAGAATCCGTTCTTGATAAGTTGCGAATCCGGCAGATGGCACGGGAAAAACAAAAGAGCGGGCAGATGCAGGAACAATCGACTGATATAGAACGGAACAGGAAGTAATGAAAAGTCCTATTCTGGGGATATTACAATCTCTGGAATAGGACTTGTTTCCGCTTTGGCAACAAAATGTAAAATATTTAATACATAAATCTCTCTAATGTTGACAACAATGCAAAATAAGCATATAATGAAAGTACACCAAAGGAGGGATTTGAATGCTGGATGTAAACATGATGATTGCGAACAATATTCAGAATCAACTGAAAAAGGAAAACAAGAAACAAATTGATCTGGCAGAAGGAATCGGAGTATCCCGGCAGACTATGAGCAAAATTATGAATGGAGCAAGAGCAATCAATGCGATTGAGCTTCATAAAATTTCGGAATACCTTCATGTTCCGATGGAAACCCTCATGAAAATGCCGGAACATCCGGTAGATACAAATGTTATCCATGCTTTCATGGGGCGGGTTAAGACACCGGAAGCACGAAGAGGAATCCAGATTGCAGATGAACTTTCAGATATGATCCTTTTCCATACAAAAGTGTATGAGAACGGAAAAAGAATGGAACAACCATGGGAGGATAACGAATGAAAGGTGTTTTAGAAAACAGCTTGTTTGAAACCCAGCCGCACAAGTTTGAACACCTGAATGAGTTGACACGGCAGTTTGCAACAATCTACTGCGGAAATTCTATTGTGAAAGACAATATTTTTGCTGTAATAGAAAATTATGCACGGAAAAAGAAAATCCCTTTGGAAATTTTGAGATTTCCTATCCAGGATGAAGAACTATGGGCAATGACGTTCCTGAAAAAAGGAACGATTTTTGTATGTGTTAATTCAGAACTGGCGTTATGCAAACAGTTCTTTGCGGCAGCACATGAACTATATCACATTTATTGCTATGTCGAAGATGCTGACCAAAGTTATATAAAAAATGGCTCGATGCTGGATTCTGATACGGCGAATGAGACGGGAAAGACACAGGAAGATGTAGAGGCAAACGCATTTGCAGGATTGCTCCTGATGCCGGATCAGCTCTTATCGAATCAAATCGACCTGTTTGGCATAGATAAAGATGATATGGATACGGATTCTGTGTTGTCCTTGATGGATATGTTTGCGATTCCTTACAAAGCAACCGTGTTGAGATTGTATGAGAGCAACTGTATCAAGCGGCACAAGGCAGAAGAACTTTTTCGTGTTACAGCGGAAGATGTGGCAAAAAGGGTAGAACTGACCGGAAAAGCAAAGCGTTGGCAGCTTGATGGATCGGGGACAGAATCTTTCGGGACACTTTTAGAAAAAGCAGATTATAATACTGAGCATAACTATTTGACAGAGAGCAGAGAAAAGGAAGATTGGAAATACATCTCTGAACTGAAAAAAGAGCTTGGTATGGATTGAGAGGTGTCCAATGAAGATGGAAAAATATGCCTTGCTGGACACGGACTTTATTTCAAAAACTCATTTCATTCAAGGAGACACCGAAAAAAGTCTTTCAGATTTTGTCGTGGAAATGCCAGGTTACTGCTTTTTCTGTCATAGCCAAATCATCAAAGAACTGAGCCGTCATAATCAGCAGGCGATTGGTTGGTTACAACACAAAATCAGCGAACAAAAAATACAGTGTTATACAGATGAAGAAATTCTGAATGAACTTGTAAAGATTCGCGGCGATTTTGCTTGTAGCACATATACGTTGATGTTGAAGGACGCTTGCGATGCTTTTTCAAAATCGTATTTCAAAGAACACTATCAAACGCTTGAAAATTTTGATATTGTGACCTCTACGAAACAGGATTATTTGGAAACTCTTCAAAAAGCGGATGATGAGATTGGAAAACATAACAGCTTGGGCGAAATAAAGTCGTATGTTTTGTTACAGTTACTTTCTTTGCTGAAAGGCGAGCAGGTGTATGTGTTCTGCTCCGATGATAAGGCGGCACGAAATGGAGCTATCAGCTTCAACAATGTACGGTGTATCAGTGCATTATCGGCATTCTTGAGGTTGAAGAAAGAAATCTCGTGGACATTTGATGCAGCGGAACCATATATAAATTCTTATGTTCAGTTCTGCAAAGAGCATAATCAACAGACATTCAGAGTAATGGAAGCATCTGATGTTCCCCGGATGCAGAGAGTTCCCTGCAAACAGGCGTTGGAAGAAATATTTCTGGATCGCTTTGTGGAATTACAAAATGGTTTCTTGAGATACAGGGATACTTAAAGACTAAAAAGTGCAAGAGCCACCATAGGCTTACCCAGTGATGGGGTAGCTTATGGTGGCTTTTTTTGCTTAAAGGGTCTGCTCTGTGCGTTGAACGTGATCTCGAATGTGGTGCTGTCCCAAGATGTTGTCAACATTGGCGCAGGCTGTTCGTAATTCTTTCTGATAATCTTTATAATAGGTATAGGTGTCGTACTGAGCCGCTTTCAAGGCAAGCAACCGTTCTTTTTCAAGCTTCAAATCTTTCATCTTCGGAAGTGAGTCGTCTGGATTTTGTGCTTTCAGAATCTGGACGGCTTTTTCATGCTTCTCAATTTCATCGGCATGATCCTTGCGGAATTTTCCTTTGAAGCAAGCTTTCAAAAATTCATTGTAGGTGGATTTTGTGGAAAGGTACTGACCCAGATAGTGAATCTGCTCGTTTACAGATTTGATTTGTGCTTCAGTGTCCTTTGCCTTTTGCCGTGCATCGTGCATCTGCGAGGTGATGCTATCGTAGGTTGACTGTAAATTTTCTCTGGTGTCAAATCCGTTTTCCTGAATGTAAGCTACGGTCTTTGCCATCTGCTGAAGATTGGAAATTTTAACTTTTTGAGCATAAGCCCTACTTTGCTGAGCCTTGATGCAATTCTGCAAGTCCACAACAAGACGCAAATCAGAGCGAATGAAGAGAATGGCAATCGGGTCTGCATGGTAATCGGGCATGGTCTGTCGTTGCTTTTCTTCTTGCTCAGCAGCAAGTGCATTGGCTTCAAAAAGATTGAGCAAATAATCTTTATCAAAATTTGTGCCTAAAGAGCGACCAGAAATGTACTTCTCTCGCTCTGGATGCAGATAGCTATATCTTTCCCGATTTTCTTTCACATGAATCTTATACTTTTCAAATAACTGGCTTTGAAAATCTTCAAACGAAATTGCGGAGGAAGAAATCTCTGAAACGGCATTCCGAACAAACTGCTTACGAGTCTGAAATGTTGTTTCCATTGGATTCATGCCATCAGCAATGATCTGTTCGTTTATATCTTCCAGCTCTTTCTGCCCTCGCTTTTGCAACCAGTATTCAGCTTCAGTGATTTTATGTTGAGCCGGAGAGAGAAGATCGACCTGATACAGATTTTCACGCTGGCATAGATTCATAAGTTCTTGCTGTAAGTATTTTAGATAATCTTTTGTCAGGTGATGTTTGTATCCTGCTTTGCAGTCAATGCTGCGTGTGGTGTATGACTGTGGCTCTATGTCCAGTTTCCGTAAGCTGTTGATTATGATATGAACATGGATGTTGCCACTGCCATTATGTCCATCCGTGTGAGTACAGACCAATGCTTGATGGCCGGGAAGATGATTCTTCACAAATTCAAGTCCCAGAGCTTGTGCTTTCTCGCCAGTAAGATTGTGCTCGTCTTTATCGCGCGGATCAAAACTGATGATATAGTGATGGGACTTGACTTCATCATATCGGTAGTTTTTTCGATACTGGTCATTGAGCATTTCGCACTCAAGATCAAAGGTGTCGGGATTGCAGTTTACTCCATTCATGTGAAATTCGCTGCGGAGCATCATGCTCCCGTTTTCATCAAGGAGCGGTTTTAAGTGTCGTTCATCATGCTGATATTTCAAATAGCAGACTGCCGCACTGTAATCAGCGTTTTTTATTGCGATGTGTTTTAACACGGCCATGATAGGTTCCCCCTAATTTGATTGCTTCCTGCCGAAGCTGCCATAATGCAGTGAGATGGCGGTTGATCTCGTTCTGCATTGACTTGGAATAGAAACCGCCAGAGTGGAAGTATTGAGCAATCTGATTTAGGTTGTTGCCGATGGCAGAATACTCAATAATCAGTTTTTGAAGTTCGGGAAGTTCTGCAGTGATGTTGTAGTGGACTTCGATGCGTTCGTCCAGCGCACTCTTCCTGACATAAACGGCAACCGGATAGCCTGCCTGTTCAGCAGAAATGGAAATAGAAGCGTACTCGGCATCCGTAAAACGTACCATTACGTTATTTGTTCTTTTTATCTGCTCGCACTTTTTTCTTCTGCCCATAGATAGAAACTCCCTTCAAATTTATTTGCGAAGCAAATCCCGACAAGCCGTAGGCGGTCGGCTGCGACCACTTTAGTGGAAGCCAAATAGCCAAAATCAGAGATTTTGTGCGTACCGAGGGAATGGGGAAACGGAATCCCCATCAAGATTGCCGGTAACGAAAAATCACGAAAGTGAATTTTGAGTTACTCCAGGCGAATCTTGCCCTACTTACGGTGAAGCCGTTGCCTTACGCATTTTTCGGGTTCTTCTATCTTTAGAATCGGGCAGAGCGTGTTTTGCAAGGTGTTTTTGAAAAAAGACAAAAAATTTTTTGAAATACCTTGCGAAATGGCCTTTCTCCAATTCTATAAGTGAAAGAGGCTGACACACCACCCCAAAAACAGAAAGGAATGAGTGAATGACCGAAACAACTGCACGAACCTATCACACCATGGAAAGCCTGCGCCAGATGGCACAGACCGATCTCCGTAATGTGAACCGCAAGGAACTGGTAGACATCAACGAAGTGGAAATTAGAAAAGACTTGTCGCAGCGGGAGCGGATGGTCGATTTCATTTCGCAGATCAAGAACCCTTATTGCTATCTCGACAAGGGCATGGTAGTGAAGATCAGCTTTGCGGGAGAGAACCGATTAGAGGACACACTGAAAAAATGCGCACGGACGCATCGGAGATAAAAAAGAGGAAAGTAGAAGAAAATTTACACTTTAGCACATTAAAGCGTTGACATGGACCGCGAAATATGAGATAATGGCTTTGGGTCAAAACAGAATATGCCAACTAAAGCCGATAATTTTCTTGGTTTATTGTCAGAACGACAAATAGATTAAGGAGGTTATCGGCTTTTTATGTTTTTTCAGGAAAATGGACAATATCGCTGTGCTGTGTATCTTCGATTGTCACGTTCGGATGGCGATCAGCAGGAAAGCAACAGCATCAAAAATCAAAGAGCTTTACTGAATGATTATCTGGGAAAGCACCCGGAACTGCATAAGGTCGATGAGTATGTAGACGATGGATACAGTGGTACGAATTTTGAACGCCCGGATTTTAAGCGGATGATGCAGGACATTGAGAAAAGGAACGTCAACTGCATCATCGTCAAGGATTTATCTCGTTTCGGCAGAAACTACATTGAAACGGGTCGTTATCTGGAAAGAATCTTTCCATTCATGGGTGTCCGCTTCATCGCCATCAACGATCATTATGACAGTGCAGAGGAAAACGATGATAAGGGTCGTATTCTGATTCCGTTCAACAATCTTATCAATGACACCTACTGCCGGGATATTTCGCTGCGCGTTCGCAGTCACTTGGATGTGAAACGAAAAGAAGGTCAGTTCATTGGCAGCTTTGCAGGATATGGGTATCAGAAAGACCCGAAAGACAAGAATCATCTGATTATAGATGAATACGCTGCGGGCATTGTGCAGGAAATATTCAAACAGAAATTGAACGGAATGAGTTCACAGCGCATTGCCAGTCACTTGAACGAACTGGGTGTCCTGCCGCCGAACGAGTATAAGAGAGCCAATGGATTCAACTATACCTGCGGTTTTCAGGCTGGGCTGAATCAGAAGTGGACAGTGGTTTCCGTCAATCGTATTTTGAAAAATGAATCCTATACGGGAACATTGATTCAGGGTAAACGCAGGAAAATCAATTACAAAGTAAAAAAGAGCCATGATGTTGGAAGTGAAAACTGGATTCGGGTGGAAGATGCGCATGATGCCATTATCAGCAAAGGCGAGTTCCAGCAAGTACAACAGTTATTGGAACTGGACACTCGTACCGCACCATCGCAGACAACAGTTTATCCATTATCAGGTTTTCTGCGCTGTGCAGACTGCGGGCAGAATATGATTCGCCGCACGGTGACGAAAAACGGGAAGAAGTATCAATACTATCACTGCTCTACCTATAAGAATGGCGGCGGCTGCACACCGCACATGATAAACAGTGAGAAGCTGACGGAAAGCGTTCTGGCTGCGATTCGGCATCAAGTGACACTTCTTGTAGAAGCGGAAAAGGTACTCTCCAATGCAGAGTTGGCAAGCGGCGAACAGATTGGCATAAAGATTCTGGACAGCCAGATCACTGCGCTGGAAGCTGAATTAGAACGGTACAGTAATTT
The DNA here is from genome assembly GCA_019417795.1 of Clostridiales bacterium. The sequence continues at coordinate 17,631 of DXUR01000014.1, forward strand.
GAAAATCCGTCTGTATCAGGACTTATGCGATGATGTTGTCAGTCGGGAAGAGTACGGAGAAATGAATACTCGCTTTGCGCAGAAGATAAAAGAGGCACAGGATAAGATTCAGGAAATCCGCGAAAAGAAGCAGGAGGCATTAAAGCACGACACACTGCTTCCTACTTGGTTGGAAGAATTTAAGCAGTACGAACATATCAAAACGCTCGAACGCAGGGTCGTGGTGGAACTGATCGACCACATAGATGTTCATAGCAAAACAGAGATTGAAATTCATTTCTGCTTCGAGGATGAACTGCACAGTATCACAGAAAAATTTATGGAATATCAAGCACATCACGGAAATGAGGTGGCAGAGGAATGAAATGGGTCAGTTATACAAGGTCGATTTCCAGCAGGATCGGAGAAGAAAATCCATCCAATACGATTGCGGAGCAGAATGAGCGCATTGCACGGTATCTAAAAAAGCTTGGGTGCAACGTATCTGAAAAATACAGTGACCGAAAGAGAACAGCAGAAGCCACAGAGGGCTTTGACAAATTGGTACAGGATGGGATGGCTCGGAAATTTGATGCAGTTGTTGTGGATTCTATCTTCCGCTGTGGAAGAACCCTTCCGTTTGCCATTGAAGCACTGCAGAGGACGTTCTATCCGCTTGGTATCCAATTTGCAGTTGTGGAAGATGACTTTTGCAGCATAGACAAAACTGCCGAAGAAGTTGCAGAGTATTTCAATGGAAAGACCATTGATAAGATTCGTTCGGAATTTATTACCAATCGCCAGAATCACTTTGAAGAAGGTACATTGACCCATCGACAGGCTAAATATGGTTATGCGCTGTCGGAAGATCGCAGAAGCCTTGTTCTTAATCCTGAAAGCGCACAGGTTGTAAAGCTGATTTTTCAGATGTATCTGGAAGATATGAAAATCCCGGAAATCGCAAGAGCATTGGATGCACAGGGCGTTCAAACACCGCAAGTCCAGATGGCAAAGAAAAAAAGATCAAGAACAAAAAATAAGTGGCAGGATTCAACCATTCGCTCGATTTTGAAAAATCCACTCTATATCGGAAAGTGTACGCTGACACTGGCAAAGGCAAAGCGAGAATTGGAGGTTCCGGCGATTGTTTCAAAGACGGAATTTCAGAAAGCCCAGAAAAAATTGGAATCTACGAGGTTGCCTTCGAGGAAAAAGGTACGAAAAAAGCCAAACCTGCTCTTCAAAAAAATCTATGACAAAGAAAGTAGAAAAGGTCTGTTGTGCAGAACATCGGAAGATGAAAGTCAGCAAGTTTATTCGTTTGACAGGGGGTATAGATGCTTCTCTGGAAAAGCCCCTTTCATCGAAAGCGAGAAAATCTACCGAGAGATTCTTTCAGCTTTGGGAAAAGAAAAAATGCAAGCTGCGCATATTGATAAGGTGCTGGACTTGAATCCTGAGAAAGTCAAGCAGTGCATGGATGCTGGACTGTTGCAGTACAGAAAAAGAGCAAATGAGATCGTTGCGCGCTTGATGGCCAAGGACGATGAACGAATAGCGGTTTATCGGGAATACGAGCAGGGATCAATTTCACTAGAACAGGTAGAGGCGTATGAACATCAGTATCAGGTGGCAGTCCAGAAGCAGGAAGATGCCTTTAAAAAGATAATGCTGGATGTTAATGATATAGAAAAAGCATTTAGCCATGGGAATCCCTGGTTGATGAAGTTCCGAGCGATTTCAATTCCTGAAACGTTGGAGCGCACACATCTTAAAGAATGGCTTGACCATGTATGGATCGTAGATTTTGAACAAGTAGAAGTGATCCTACAAGAAAGTGAGTGGAAGGAATTCTTCCCGGAAGAATGGCTGAACAACGGAGAGGAAGATTGTAATGGCAAGAAAGAGTAGAAAGAATATGATGCCGCAGGCTGCTGTGCAGGAGGCCGTACAGCAAAACGAAAAAGAACTTCTGCGCACGGCGGCGTATGCGCGGCTGTCGGTTGAGAACGGCGGGCATGAAACAGAAGATTCTCTGCACACACAGATTTTGCAAATTCATAATTATATCAGGGAAAACCCGGAACTGACGCTGACCGATACCTATGCAGACAACGGTTTTACGGGAACACGTTTTGACCGGCCAGAATTTGAGCGTATGATGCAGGATGTGCGGACAGGTAAAATTCAGTGCATTGTAGTGAAGGACTTATCTCGGTTTGGTCGTGACTATATCGAAACGGGAAGCTATCTGGAAACTATTTTCCCGATGCTCCATGTTCGTTTTATCGCCATCAACGATGATTTTGACAACATCCGGCAGTCGGATGTGGATAGTCTTGCGGTTCCCATCAAGAACATGGTAAACAGCTTGTACGCTAAGGACATTTCAAAGAAAATCAGCCTTAGTTACCAGATGCGCCGCGAAAAGGGAATCCCTACATCGTGGTGTACACCGTATGGCTATCAGTTGAACCAACAGGGAAATAAGTTTGAAGCGACTGAGGATGCGAAGTGGGTCAAACTGATCTATCAATGGTATCTTGCAGGAGTGAGTACAAACGAAATTGCTCGCAGGTTGGAATTTTTAGAAGTAGCAAGGCCGAACGAACGGCTGAATCGCAAATTACATGAGGGAGATGACCCTACCTATAATAAATGGCACCCCAGTACGGTTCTTCGTATTTTAAACAGCAGTGCCTATATTGGAGAACTGGTATCTGGGAAAACGCAAACTGCATCATACAAAGGGATTGGCCTCCATCCAGTGGAAAAGAGAGAATGGCATATTGTTGAAAACGCTCATGAAGCAATCATTCTGAAATCGGATTTTGAAAAAGTGCAGGCACGGCGGGAGCAGAATAAGGAAAAACGGGAAAGGGCGATGGCGCGTTCCAAGGCAACCAGAGAGAAGTGTTATAACCATCTATCAGGAATGGTTTACTGTGGCTGCTGCAGACGCAACATGACGTTTGAACGGCGTGTGCATGGTACGGTAAAAGAAACGCACTATGGAGTGTTCATTTGCAAAAAAAAGAAGAACACGACTCCCTGTGCCTATCATGCGGTGCCGGAGAAAATGCTGATGATGGTGGCGATGGATCAGATTCGTCATCTGGTGTCTACCATGTGTGAAGAAGAAAAGATGGTAAAAGACATGATGCGCGGCAGCAATCTGGATTCAGCCCGTTCCATCAAGATGAAAGAAAACTCTATCCTGTTTCGGATTCAGGAAGCCGAAGAACGGCGGCTG
>DXUR01000140.1 GCA_019417795.1 Clostridiales bacterium
TATAAGTACAGACCGCACAAATTTCTTCCGTGAAAAAATGCGCGTTTTACGGGCGGCTGGATCAGGAAAAACTATTGTTATTTTATGCGAAGAATGATATTATCATTATCATAAAAGGATGTTTCTCTTAAAAATATGCGTCGCCAGCCTTTGAACCTTTGAAAAAAGGCCGGACAGGCGGAAACGGTAAATGCAATGGAGATTTTACTCACGGGTTTTACGGCGTTTCTGACGCAGGAGTGGATCGAGACGGCATTCCCGAATGATCATGTGCTGACTACCTGCGCAAAAGGGGAGGCACTGTCGGACACCCAGATTAAGACGGTGACGCTGGAAAGCAGGCAGCTGTTGGATCAGCTTGCAGAGACCTATCAGTTTGACCGCGTTGTCTATTTTTCTGAATATCTTCTGCCACACGGTGATCAGGAAGGTGAACTGGACCGCCTGCGCCGGGTCCTGCAATCCTGCCGCGAGCGGGAAGTGGAGCTGCTGTACCTCTCAGGGCCGGAGGCAGCATTTGCGCCGTCCACCGGTAAAACGCTGCTGGCCAATGCGGCGGAGGAACTTTGCTTCCATTACGCCAGAACCAGCAAACTTCAGGTCAAGGTGTTCCGCCTGCCCTACCTGTATGCTGTCTCGGCCAGCGGCGCGGATCAGTTTGCGCGGCTATTCGAACAGATGCCTGCCGGTACGGTTCAAATGGATGAACAGGCTGCGCAGCCGCTGCTGGCGCTCTGTGCAGAAGAATTGGCCGATCTCGTTGCCCGGGTGTTCGATACATGGACACCGGAGCCGGAGCGATTTACGCTGCCGGATGTTTTTGGGAACACACAGGGGCAGCTGGGCGAGGTGCTGCAAAAGCTGCAGCCCGGGCTGAAGGTGCTGTACGGAACCGATACGATTCAGACCTACCCCGCAGCAGATAATGCTGTCCGCCGCAGGTACGGCTGGTTCCAACGGTACAGCATCCTGGATGATCTTCCGGCGATCTATAATGCGTGGTGCGCCCGGAAGACAGAGAAAAAAAGCTTTATACGCAAAATGGTGGATAAGATCCGCCAGAGCCCACTCCTGCTGCGGCTGGTGGAGATCGCTGCCGCGTGGCTGGCCACGGAACTGCTGGTGCGTATTACAGGCACGGACGCGCAGTTCCGGATGGTCGATTTCCGGCTGATGTTCGTTGTGCTGATCGGCACGGTCTATGGCCTCAATGCAGGTGTGCTGTCTGCTGTGCTGGCATCTGTTTCTCTGACAGCGGGCTATCTGCGGCAGAGTACCACTCTGATGCTGCTGTTTTATGAGCCTGCCAACTGGTTGGCGTTCATTATATATTTTGTGGTGGGAGCGTCCTGCGGCTATGTGCAGCTGCGTAATACAGAGACTGCCCGTTTCGTGCAGGAAGAAAACGAGCTGCTGCATAAGCGGCTTGAATTTACCCGGAAACTGTATCAGGATACGCTGGAGGATAAACGGTCGTTCCGCCGCCAGATCCTGGGCCGCCGGGACAGTTTTGGCAAGATCTATGCTGTGACCCAGCAGCTGGATATGCTGCAGCCGCAGGAGATCTGCCGCAAGACGGTGCAGATAATGGAAGACGTGCTGGAAAACCACAGCCTTACCATCTACCGTATGGAAAAGAACCAAGGGTTTGCCCGCCTTACCGCCGCCAGTGCCGGAATGACGCCGGAGCCGGCATACTCGCTGGAGGTGGATCAGTGGCTGGACGTGATCCGTGCCATCGAACAGGAAGGGCTGTGGGTGAATCGCGGCTTCCTCCCCGGACGTCCGATGTATGCTGCAGGCGTGCGGCAGAACGGCAGCCTTGTGGTACTGATCGGGCTGTATACTGCCAGCGAAGAGCAGATGACCCTGTATTACCAGAATCTGTTCCGCATCCTCTGCGGACTGGTGGAAACAGCACTGGTGCGGGCCTTTGAGTACGAGAGCGTTGTGCGAGAAAACTGGTATCTGCCCGACACCTGCCTGCTGCGTCCGGCTGTGTTTGCGGAGCAGCTGGCTACAGCCTGCACCCTGCAGGAAGACAAAATGGCGCATCATCTGCTGCTGCAGGTGACGGGAACGTTCAAAAACCGGGCCGAATTCAACGACCGGGTGAGGCGCTCCATCCGCAGTACCGATGCAGCAGGCGTTGGAACAAACAACGCCGTTTACCTGCTGATGAATCAGACCGATGAAGAAAATCTGCCGCTGCTGACCCGGCGCCTGGGTGAAAGAGGGCTTCATGTCACTGCAGTGCCGCTGGATGAGCAGCTGCGGCTGATCAGCGCTGCAAAACAGGAGGCATCGCATGCGTAACGGGTTCTGGCTTGGTCTTGTGCTGCTGGCAGTACATCTGGCCGTATGCGGGGGGATCTGGCTGCTGGCCTGGGCCAAGGTACTGGAGGTGGAGGGATATTTTGCTCCTGTGATGCTTCTTGTGCCGCTGTGGGGACCGCTGTGTGTGCTGCTGCTCCACACTTCCAACCGCCTTACAGGCGGGTGCCTGCGGGAACAGACACTTGAAAAGCTGCATATCAACGAAGAAATACACAAAAGTATCCTTGTGGCGGATGACGAAGGCGAGGATATGGTCGTTCCACTGGAGGAAGCGCTGCTGGTTGACAGTCCCGCGCAGAAACGCAAGCTCATCCTCTCGGTGCTGACGGATGACCCCGCAGGCTATTATGACCTGCTTCAGCAGGCCCGTATGGACAACGACAGCGAAGTGGTACACTATGCTTCCACGGCGCTGTCGCAGATCACCAAGGAAGCGGACCTGAAATTGCAGAAGCTGGAGCAGCGCTATGTCGCTGCCCCGGACGATGCCGCAGTGCTGGAAGAATACTGCAATTATCTGGAAAGCTATCTGAAAGACGGTTTCGTACAGGGCAGAGCCGCAGAGATCCAGCGCCATCAGCTGGAGCAGCTGCTGAAAAAGCGGCTGGAAAACCTTGGCGGACGCCGCAGCTGTACGCTGGAATGCAGGCTGGCAGATGTGCAGCTCAGTCTTGCTGAGTATGACCGCGCAGAGAAAACGCTGGAAGAGCTTACGGCGCGCTGGCCCCAGCGCGAGGCGCCGTGGGTGCTCTGCCTGCGGCTGGCAGCAGCGCGGCGAGATGGGGAGGCTATCCGAAAAACACTGGGTCAAATCGAGGAAAAGGAGGTCTACCTCAGTGCAAAGGGCCGCGAGATCGTGCGGTTCTGGCAGGGGAAACAGCAATGATAAAGGAGATCCTTTCCCAGCTACGGGCGTTCCGCTGGCAAAAGCTGCTGATCATCTGGGCCGTGTTCGTGGCGATGGCCGCTATCCTGTTTGCGGAGCGCAGCGGCATTCAATACGAAGCAGCGAAATTCAAGCTCAATTATCTCCCCCGGACAGAGGTCGAGCCTGCACAGACCGCCATGTTCGGCCAGCCCGTCACCTGCCTGCTGCTCTACGATTCCGGTCAGGATAGTACAGACCTTGCAAAAAAGCAGTTCGATCGGATCTTGCTGGATATGAAAGTGAGTACGCAGGCTGTGGATGTACACACGACCTCTCTTGAAGGCATCCCGGAGTTTGACCGGTATAAAACCGTTGTGGTCCTCATGAGCGATCTGGATGCGTTAGGCAGCCGCCTGATCGACCTGATGAACTGGGTAAAGGACGGCGGCAGCGTCCTGTTTGCCATGACGCCCCAGAAAACAACATATTTTGACGCTATCTCGCCCAACCTCGGGGTATTGTCCTCTTCCTGGGAGTATAAGACCGCAGAAAGCATCGTTCCCGCGGAGGAGTTTATGCTGGGCGGCGGGGAGCGGTATGAGTTCAGCGACCCGTTCCAGTCGTCCCTCAGCGTCAGCCTCAGGGAGGAAGCCACAGTCTATGCCCGCACGGGGGACGAAGGCGTTCCGCTGGTGTGGGGTACAAAGTCTGGTGCCGGCAGGGTGGTGGTGGACAACATCGGCATCTACGATAAAATCATGCGCGGCATCTATGCAGCGTCCTTCAGCCTTCTGTGCGATGCCGCTGCCTACCCGGTGATCAACAGCTCGGTGTTCTATCTGGACGATTTTCCATCTCCGGTACCCGGCGGCGATGGTACTTATATCCGCAGGGACTACGGGATGAGTATTGCGGATTTCTATTCCAAGGTCTGGTGGCCGGATCTTATGAAGCTTGCACAGCAATACTCCATCCGTTTTACCGGTGTCATGATCGAAAACTATGAGGACGATACCCAGAGTACGCCGGTCCGTCAGCCGGACACCCAGCAGTTCCGATATTATGGCAGTCTGCTGCTGCAGCAGGGAGGGGAAGCGGGCTTCCACGGCTACAACCATCAGCCGCTGGTGCTGTCCGATACGGATTACAAGGATCTTTACAGCTACCGTCAGTGGCCCAGCGAGGATGCCATTGTGGCAGCGATGAACGAACTGATCGATTTTCAAAAGACCGTGCTGCCCAACACAGAGGGTAGTGTCTATGTGCCGCCCTCCAACATCCTTTCCGCTGCAGGGCGGAAGGTGCTGGGCAGCAAAGTGTCCCAGATCCGCACCATTGCCAGCACTTACTTTGAGGATGGCACATCCCTGCCCTATGTGCAGGAATTCGGTGTGGCCAGCGACGGTATCGTGGAGCAGCCCCGCATCATATCCGGCGGTATGGTGGGAGATACCTATATGCGGCTGGCCGCGATGAGCGAGTTGAATATGCATTACGTCAGCACCCACTTTATGCACCCGGACGATCTGCTGGATGTGGACCGCGGTGCTGCGGAAGGCTGGGAAACCTATAAGGGCGGTCTGAAAGATTATCTCAAGTGGCTCAGTGCCGCTGCACCGGATCTGCGCAGGCAGACCGGCACCGAGTGCTCTGCTGCCATCCAGCGGTATGCACAGCTGACGGTCACGCTGGACAGCACCGACACTGCGTGGACACTTCACCTTGGTAATTTTGCCGATGAAGCATGGCTTTTCTTCCGCGCCAATGAGGGGACTCCCAGCAAAGTGACGGGCGGCGAATTGACCCGCCTGACCGGAGATCTTTATCTGCTCAAAGTCAATGCCGACACAGTCCGCATTGAAAAGAAGGGAGCATGACCATGCGCATCTGTCTGGTGCTGGAGGGGTCATACCCCTATGTCCACGGCGGCGTATCCACATGGATGCACGCTTATATTCAGGCTATGCCTCAGCAGGAGTTCTCCCTCTGGGTCATCGGTGCCAAAGCGCAGGACCGGGGAAAGTTTGTGTATGAGCTGCCGCCCAACGTGAAAGAGGTGGAGGAGGTTTTTCTGGATGATGCCCTCCGCCTCCACGGTGAGCGGCATCCGGTCCTGTTTACCGCAGACGAGCGCACCGCCCTGCGGGAACTGGTACGGCTGGGCAGACCGGATTGGGATGTGCTGTACCGTCTGTTTCAGGAAAAAGGCGTCCACCCGCTCTCTTTTTTGCAGAGCCGGGACTTCATGGAGCTGTTCACGGACATCTGCATGAGAGAGTATCCCTATGTGGCCTATGCGGATGCGTTCCATACCATGCGCTCGATGCTGCTGCCGGTACTCTATCTGCTTACGGGCCGGGTGCCGAAAGCGGATGTCTACCATGCGATCTCTACCGGCTACGGCGGTCTGCTGGCCTGTCTGGGCGGCAGCCTGAACCATGCACCGGTGCTTCTTACGGAACACGGCATCTACACCCGCGAACGTGAGGAGGAGATCATCCGTGCAGAGTGGGTGGTGCCCTCGTTCAAGAGCCGATGGATCCGGTTCTTCTATGTCCTTTCTGAGGAGATCTACCGGCGGGCGTTCCGGGTCAGCAGTCTGTTCTATAATGCCCGCCGGACGCAGATCGAGATGGGGTGCGATGCTGAAAAGTGCATCGTTATCCCAAACGGCGTCCAGTACGAGCGGTTCTGCAATATCCCGCTCAAACAGGAGGATGGCTGGGTGGATATTGGCGCAGTGGTGCGTCTGGCTCCTATCAAGGACGTCAAGACGATGATCTACGCCTTCTTTGAGTTGGCCTCCCGGGTACCCAACGTCCGGCTGCACATTATGGGCGGCGTGGACGATGAGGACTATGCGAAAGAATGCTATGCACTGGTGGAGGAATTGCAGCTCAAAAATCTGATCTTCACCGGTCGTGTGGATGTGGTGCAGTATATGCAGAAGCTGGATTTCACCATCCTTACCAGCATTTCGGAGGGACAGCCGCTCTCTGTGCTGGAATCCATGGCAGCCTGCCGTCCCTGCGTGACCACCGAGGTGGGGTGCTGTAGGGAGCTGCTGGAAGGCGCCCCGGGAGATACGTTCGGCATTGCAGGATACTGTGTACCCCCTATGTACCGTCAGGGGCTGGCCGATGCCATGGAGAAAATGTGCGCCAGTCGTGCTCGCCGTGAAGAGATGGGACGCATTGGCCAAAGACGGGTGGATGCTTATTTTCATCACGAGCAGATGCTGGCGAACTACCGCAAAATGTACGACGAAACCACAAAGGAATATCACTTGGAGTAACCATGGCAGGAATTGGATTTGAATTGAAAAAGCTGTTCCGCCGCAAAGGACTGTTTGCCTCGCTACGGGCCTACGGCTATGCGGGAATCATCTGCACCGGCCCCATGCTGCTGGGCGTTCTGCTTCAGCTTGGTATTTTGCTGCTCTGCGGCTGGGTGGGTGCCCAGCGGGATCAGCAGGATCTGCTGGTCTGTATGATCACCTATACGCTGCTGTTTTCCCTTACGGTCACCAGCTTCTTTTCCATGCCGGT
>DXUR01000141.1 GCA_019417795.1 Clostridiales bacterium
ACTCTATAAATAGGAGGAACAATCCATGCATATCACCGATCCTGTTGCGGATATGCTGACCCGCGTCCGCAACGCAAACAACGCCAAGCATGAAACCGTGGATGTCCCCGCGTCCAACATGAAGAAGAGCATTGCTCAGATCCTGCTGGATGAGGGCTACATCAAGAGCTTCACCGTGGAGGATGACGGCCTGCAGGGCATGATCCACATCACGCTGAAGTACAACGCCGGCAAGGAGAAGGTCATCACCGGTCTCCGCCGTGTGTCCAAGCCCGGTCTCCGTGTTTACGTGGGCGCCGATGAGCTGCCCCGCGTGCTCCGCGGCCTGGGTATTGCCATCATCTCTACGTCCAAGGGCGTCATGACCGACAAGGCTGCTCGTGCAGCTCACGTTGGCGGCGAAGTCCTGGCATTCGTCTGGTAAGGAGGGTATCGAACAATGTCTCGAATTGGTAGAATGCCCATTACCGTTCCCGCCGGTGTTACCGTGAACGTTGCTGAGGGCAATGTGGTCACCGTCAAGGGACCTAAGGGCGAACTGACTCAGAGCCTGCGGCCTGAGATGATCATTAAACAGGAAGGTACGACGATCACCGTGGAACGTCCTTCCGACGATAAGCTGCATCGCAGCGTTCACGGCCTGACCCGCACCCTGCTCCACAACATGGTCATCGGTGTTACCGAGGGCTTCAAGAAGGAGCTGGACGTCAACGGCGTCGGTTACCGTGTTGCCAAGGAGGGTACGAACCTGGTCATGAACCTGGGTTTCTCCCACCAGGTGATCGTTCCTGAGATTCCGGGCATCACTGTTGAGGTTCCGGGTCCCAATAAAATCATCATTCATGGATGCGACAAGCAGGCTGTCGGCCAGTTTGCTGCCGAGGTCCGCGAGAAGCGTCCTCCCGAGCCTTATAAGGGCAAGGGCATCAAGTATACTGACGAGGTCATCCGCCGTAAGGTTGGTAAGACCGGCGCCAAGAAGTAAGGAGGTGTGCCGAAATGATTACTAGACCTAATACCAATAAGCAGCGCATGAAGCGTCATAAGCGTGTTCGCGCTAAGATCTCCGGCACTCCCGTGTGCCCCCGTCTCAACGTTTTCCGCAGCGAGGCCAACATCTATGCCCAGATCATCGACGATGTGAACGGCGTGACCCTGGCTTCCGCTTCCTCTCTGGACAAGGCCATCGAAGGTTACGGCGGCAATGTGACCGCTGCTTCCGCTGTTGGCAAGCTGATCGCTGAGCGCGCTCTGGCCAAGGGCATTGAGAACGTCGTGTTTGACCGCGGCGGCTATCTCTATCACGGCCGTGTGCAGGCTCTGGCTGAGGGCGCCCGTGAAGGCGGCCTGAAATTCTAAGGGAGGAGGAAACGAGAAATGGCAAGATTTGAAAGAGAACAGAGCGAGTATATCGAAAAGCTCGTTTACCTCAACCGTGTTTCCAAGACCGTCAAGGGCGGCCGTGTCATGAAGTTCTCCGCGCTGATGGTCGTGGGCGACGGCAAGGGCAAGGTCGGCTATGGTCTGGGCAAGGCCGCTGAGGTCCCCGAGGCCATCCGTAAGGGTCTGGAAGCCGCTAAGAAGAACATGATCACTGTGACCATGTCCGGCAGCACCATTCCTCATGAGACTGTTGGCGAGGCTGGCGCCGGCCGCGTGCTGATGAAGCCCGCTGCTCCCGGTACCGGTATCATCGCCGGCGGCGCTGTGCGTGCCGTCGTCGAGGCCGCAGGCATCAAGGATATCCGTTCCAAGTGCCTGCGTTCCAACAACCCCAACAACGTCGTCGCCGCCACCTTCCAGGGCCTCAAGAGCATGCGTGGTCCTGAGGATGTCGCCCGTATCCGCGGCAAGAGCGTCGAAGAGATCGTGGGTTAAGGAGGCGCTGAGAAATGGCTAAGAATATTACGATCAAGCTCGCTAAGAGCCTGAACGGCCGCCTGGAGAAGCAGGTTGCCACCGCACATTCCCTGGGCCTGCGTAAGATCGGTGACGTCACCGTGCAGCCCGATAACGATTCCACCCGCGGCAAGATCGCCAAGATCGGCTACCTGCTGCAGGTCACCGAAGAGAAGTAAAGGAGGACGGAATCATGAAATTGAGCGAACTGTCTCCCGCTGAGGGCTCCGTCCGTCAGGCTTACCGCAAGGGCCGGGGCGCCGGCAGCGGCAATGGCAAGACCGGCGGCCGCGGCCACAAGGGCCAGAAGGCCCGTTCCGGCGGCAAGGTCCGTATTGGCTTCGAGGGCGGCCAGATGCCTCTGGCACGCCGTCTGCCCAAGCGCGGCTTCAACAACATTTTCGCAACCCCGCTGGAGATCATCAACCTGAGTGCCCTGAACGTGTTTGAGGACGGCGACGTCGTCAACGTCGAGGCTCTGCTGGCCAAGGGCATCCTGTCCAAGTGCGAGTATGGCTTCAAGGTTCTGGGCAACGGCAAGGTCACCAAGAAGGTCACTGTCGAGGCTTCTGCTTTCTCCGCTTCTGCCAAGGAGGCTATCGAGGCAGCGGGCGGAAAGGCAGAGGTGAAGTAAAATGATCCAAACCATTCGCAAAGCATGGGGCATCCCTGAGCTGCGGAAAAAGATCGTTTTTACTCTCCTGATCCTGCTGATTTTCCGTCTCGGCAACGCCATCATGGTGCCCTATATCAACCGGGACGCTCTGGCCCTGCAGATGCAGGTCTGGGGCACCGGCCTGCTGGGCCTTTACAACGTGATGAGCGGCGGCGCTTTTGCCACCGCCACCGTGTTTGCCTTGAGCATCCAGCCTTATATCAACAGTTCTATTATCATCCAGCTGCTGACTGTGGCCATCCCCGCTCTGGAGCGGCTGGCCCGTGACGGCGGCGAGGAAGGTAAGAAGAAGATCCAGTCCATCACCCGCTACGCTACCGTGGCGATCGCCATTCTCCAGGCCATTGGCTATTACTTCATGATGAAGAATTACAACCTCCTGGAGCAGGACGGCATCTGGGTGGCACTGGTCATCATCGTGACTCTGATCGCAGGTTCCTCCTTCGTGATGTGGATGGGCGAGCAGGTTACCGAGTTCGGTGTAGGCAACGGTATCTCCATCATTCTGTTCGCCGGTATTCTGGCCCGGATCCCCTCTATGGTTTCCGGCATGAAGGACGGCATCCAGAGATGGTCCGCCATCAACGCGGGCACTCTGACTGCGGAGACCCTGACCTCTGCCGGTTACACCGAGGCACAGGCGCAGGCTTACCTGAACGGCGCGCTGGCTCCCTGGAGCATTGCGCTGCTGGTCATCGGTATGCTGGCCCTGATCGCATTCATTGTCTTTATCAATGACGCTGAGCGCCGCATTCCCGTGCAGTATGCCAAGCGTCAGGTGGGCCGTAAGATGTATGGCGGCCAGAGCAGCACCCTGCCCATGAAGGTGAACATGTCCGGCGTTCTGCCTGTCATCTTCGCCCAGAGCATTGCTTCTCTGCCCATCACCATCTGGACCTTCATCGGTATGCCCAAGGAAGGTACTGTGTCCTACAGCATCTACAATGCCATTGATACGAAGTCCGTCATCTACATGGTGGTGTACTTCATCATGATCATTGGCTTCAGCTATTTCTACTCCAGCATCCAGTTCAACCCCGTGGAGATCGCCAACAACCTGAAGAAGCAGGGCGGCTTCATTCCGGGCTTCCGTCCCGGCCAGCCCACCGTGCAGTTCATTCAGAAGGTCCTGAACCGGATCACCATGTTCGGTGCCATCTATCTGGGTATCGTTGCCATCTGCCCCCTGATCGTGGGCAAGATCATTGGCAACTCTTCCCTGGCCATCGGCGGCACCTCCGTTATCATCGTGGTGGGTGTTGCGCTTGAGACCGTGAAGGCGCTGGAGAATCAGATGCTGATGCGTCAGTACAAGGGCTTCCTGGAATAAAAAGGAAGGCGTGCTGTCATGAAAATGATCCTGTTAGGCGCCCCCGGCGCCGGCAAGGGCACACAGGCTGAGCGCCTGTGCAAAGTGCTGAATATCCCCACAATCTCCACTGGCAACATCCTCCGGGCCGCCGTGAAAAACGGCACCCCCACCGGCAAGCAGGCGGAAGCCTACATGAAGGCCGGCAAGCTGGTCCCCGATGAGGTCATCATCGGCATCATCCATGACCGGCTGGACGAGGATGACTGCAAGAACGGCTATATCCTGGACGGCGTGCCCCGCACCATCGCTCAGGCTGAGTCTCTGGAGAAGGCCGGGATCCGGTTTGACGACGTAATCTCCATTGAGATCCCCGATGAGGCGATCATGGAGCGCATGAGCGGCCGCCGCGTCTGCGAGCACTGCGGAGCCAGCTACCATCTGGTGGCTGTGCCTCCCAAGGTGCCCGGCGTGTGCGACAGCTGCGGCGGCAAGCTGATTCAGCGTCACGATGATGAACCTGAGACGGTCAAGCACCGCCTTGAGGTCTATCATAAGGAGACGGAACCTCTCAAGGATTTCTACGCTGAGAGGGGTCTCCTGAGATCGGTGGAAAATCAACCCTCTGTGGAGGCCACAACCAAGGCCATCCTCAACGCCCTGGGGAGATGAGCTTATGATTACGCTCAAATCCGCACATGAGATCGAACTGATGCGCCGAGCGGGAAAAATTACCGCGGCTGCCCGTGCTTTGGCAGGGGAAATGGTAAAGCCCGGCGTAACAACCCAGGAGATCGACAGGGCAGTGGAGCATTTCATCCGCAAGCAGGGTGCCGTTCCCTCATTCCTCCATTTTCCCGGCCCGCCGGGAGTCCGGGCATTCCCCGGCAGTGTCTGCGCCAGTGTCAACGATGAGATCATCCACGGTATCCCGGGTCCCCGGGTGTTGCAGGAGGGTGACATCGTCAGCATTGATGTAGGCGCCTATATCGGAGGATATCATGGGGACTGCGCAGCCACCTTCCCCTGCGGCAAGGTCTCTCCGGAGGCTCAGAATCTGATCGATGTGACCAGACAGAGCTTCTTCGAGGGCATCAAGTTTGCCAAGGAAGGCTGCCGGCTGTATGATATTTCCGCAGCGATCCAAGGTTATGTGGAGAGTCACGGCTGCTCCATCGTCCGTGAATATGTCGGTCACGGCATCGGCACGGAGATGCACGAGTCGCCCGAGATTCCCAACTACGGCCATCCCGGCCGCGGACCCCGGCTTCTTCGGGGCATGACCATCGCGGTTGAACCCATGGTGAACGCCGGCACTGCCGCCATCCGCCAGATGCCAGACGGTTGGACCGTCCGGACTGCGGACGGCAAGTTGGCGGCCCACTATGAGAATACGCTTCTGATCACCGACGGGGAGCCTGAGATCCTGACGGCTCCCGCCATCTGAGGAAAGACGTATATGGAGATCGCAAAATCAGATATTGTTCGTTCCGATGCCGGCAGAGATCAGGGAAAACTCTTCATCGTTCTCGCGGTGGAGGGGGAGTACCTTCTGCTGGCAGACGGAAAAGGCCGCAAGGCGGAGTCACCGAAACGCAAAAAACGCAAACACGTGCTGTTTGTGGCGGAGGATGACAGCCGTCTGGCGGATAAGATCAAACGCAGCGAGAAGATCACCAACAGTGAGCTTCGCAGGACACTCGCGGCCTACCGCGGGGAAGTCCAACCGGACCAGGAGGGATAACGTTTGGCAAAATCCGACATGATCGAAGTGGAAGGCGTTGTGGTAGAGTCCCTGCCCAACACGACTTTCCAGGTGGACATTGGAAATGGCCACATGATTCTGGCACACATCTCCGGAAAACTCAGAATGAATTTCATCAGGATCTTGCCCGGCGATAAGGTCACCGTGGAGATGTCTCCCTATGACCTGACCCGTGGCCGGATCACCTGGCGCAGCAAATAAGCCGCGTCCGGCGAAATCTAAGACACAAAACGCTGAAAGGAAGGTTACAAACTTATGAAGGTAAGACCGTCCGTGAAGCCCATGTGCGAGAAGTGCAAGGTTATTCGCCGCAAAGGCCGTGTTATGGTGATTTGCGAGAACCCCAAGCACAAGCAGCGCCAGGGCTAAGATTGATTGGAGGTTAAAAAGTATGGCACGTATTGCCGGTATTGACCTGCCCAAGGATAAGCGCATTGAAATCGGCCTGACCTATATCTATGGCATTGGCCGCAAGAGCGCGAAGGACATCCTGGAAAAGGCCGGGGTCAACCCTGACACCCGCGTGAAGGATCTGACTGACGCCGAGGAGCAGAAGCTCCGTGACGTGATCGACAACTATATCGTCGAGGGCGATCTGCGCCGTCAGACCGCTCTGGACATCAAGCGCCTCAGCGAGATCGGCTGCTACCGCGGCATGCGTCATCGCAAGGGCCTGCCTGTCCGCGGCCAGCGCAGCAAGACCAACGCCCGCACCCGCAAGGGCCCCAAGAAGACCATCGCAAATAAGAAGAAGTAAGAAAGGAGAACAGCAATGGCACAGGCAAAGAAAGTCATCCGCCGTCGGCGGGAGAAGAAGAACATTGAGCGTGGCCAGGTCCATATCCGTTCTTCTTTCAACAACACCATGGTAACCGTTACCGATACCCAGGGCAATGCTATTTCCTGGGCTTCCTCCGGCGGACTGGGTTTCCGCGGCAGCAAGAAGTCCACTCCCTTTGCAGCTCAGACGGCCGCTGAGACCGCTGCCCGCGCTGCTATGGAGCATGGCCTGAAGACCGTTGAGGTCTTCGTCAAGGGCCCCGGTCAGGGCCGTGAGGCTGCCATCCGCGCACTGCAGGCCGTGGGCCTGGAGGTGACGA
>DXUR01000142.1 GCA_019417795.1 Clostridiales bacterium
GAGCTGGGCGCAGCCGTCGAGGATGGATTTTGTAATCCGACTGGCAGCGGTGGGATTATGAAGCTCGCTTTTGATATACCGTTTGATCTCCTGGAGGTCGCATAGCGCCTCCGGCGTATATCTTAGCTTCATTCCGTTACCCCAAGGGTGCGGTAAGCATCTTCCTCAGAAACCCAGCCATCCTTTTCAGCGGATTTCCAGCCTTTTTCCGCTTCATCCAACAGGCGGCGCATGGCTTTCGCCTTCATATATTCCGCATTCTCAGGCGAAGCCAGAAACGGCAGGCCCTCCATGTTTAGGGATTGCTGAATGAAGATATTAACGGCATCGGTAAAGGAAAGGCCCTGGCGGGCGTAAATCTCCTCCACACGCTGTTTGACTTCTGGATTGATCCGCATTTGAAAGGTTGCGGTCTTAGGTGCAGATGTGACATTGATCGTGCTCATAGCATTCACCTCAATCTCAGTATATACCAAAAATCGGAAATGTCAATACAACGTCATTACAATTTGGGGCGAGGAGGACCTGGACAACAACTGGATCGTAGAAAATCTGACCAACGCCTTTGGCGTCTGGACCAGTAAAATGACGGAAATGTGGTCGCTGCTGACGGAATCGCCCCAGACCTTCAAGGGCGGTACCATCTGGCAGACCAGCCACATTTTTTCATCCATTAAAAAATTGCGTTGTTGAAGTTTTTACTTCCGCATACTAAAATGATGGTAAGCCCCTGCTCTTTTTTGAGAGCAATCAAACCTATAAAGACGCGTCAGCAACGTTTGCTCTTTTTATTAGCCCGATTCTGTGCTGTGGTAGATATACCACAAGAAATGCTTCGACCGGGATGAACACTGAACATAGAAAGCAGAGGTGCTGTATATGTCATACCCGAAGCCATTATCCGAGAAATCACTGAAACGGCTGTATACGCAGACGGGGTTATCAACGGAAGCATATGATTTTCTGCATTCCCTGTTTGCCGCCTGCGCAAATCTGTATGGCGCCATCTCCCTTCGGGATGTGTGGTCGGTTTATCGGGAGCTGAACAGCGCCGCGCCCCGTATTCGCCGACAGGACCTCATTGCTTTTTCCGCCATCGTCCGCCGGGAGGTACAGCCCTATCGGGTTTACGAAATCGAAGAACTGTACACAGAGGAGCCTCACAACGATCTGGATCGGCACATCGTATCGAAGGAACTGATTGGCACCGGTTATGGCAAGATGTTTTCCTTCTATGCGTTGATGGAAGGACTCGGCAATCATCCGTACTGTGTTCCTGCCAATTTCCTCTCTTATGCGGCACTGCCCGCATCGGCAGAGGAAAAATCACTGGCGGATTTCATCGGAAATCTGGAGTCTACCGCGACGGAATGTGCGCCAAGACAGCACAAAGCGTATCCCAACGAAAATCGCGGAAAAAAACTGGGGACGTTTTCGTTCCTCAATTTGAGCGAGCGGTTTGATCTGGAGTATTATAAAAAAGTCCCTGCCACATATTCCGCTCTGCTGGAAGAATACAGCGGTACAGAAGCGGAAAAAATCATGCGTCAGCATAGATGGGATGAAAATATTGGCCGTCTGCACACAACGGAAATCATTCAAAACCTGGAAAATGAACTGCATGAGGTAGGCGTCCGCCTGACGGAAAAGCAGCAAGATATGCTTATGCAGCTCATCGTGCAGTATCACAATGGAAGCCGCTTGTGGTGTCTGCGCGGTTGGAAGCCAAATGAACTGGCAGATATGCACGGCAATTCCGACGTTCCAAGCATCTCGTTTGGTCCGGGCCTTCAGCAGGCCTTTGCTGACGGAACAATGGACAAGGGTGATCTCGTTCGCAAAATACAGGAACTGGGATGGAAGGTGATGGAATGAGTGCCGCAGATAAAGTCAAGGAAGCGGACTGGAGACTTTTCAGATCCCGTCTCCCAATTTGGCAGGAAGCCTATATGGAGCGGCTGAACCGCGAATATATCGCTCTGCTCTCAGGGACCGGCTCCGCGTCCGAGAAGTTCTGGGAGCTGGAAAGACGCATGCGCGAGGACAAAAGGCGGGGCGGCGTGGTGATGCGCATGAGCCGCAGCAATATGGAACTGAACCTATTGAGCCTGCTGTCTGACGGCGTAATTTCCATCGCGGAGCTCGATGGGTTCAGCGAGGAACTGCGGGAAAAGCTGACCTTTGTGCTGCGGGATCATAGAGACTGGGACCATGGCGACAGTTGAGCAAGTGCTTGCCCGTCTGCAAAGATCCGCCTTCCGTGCAAAGTTCCATTTGAGCGAACAGGACAGGCAGTACATAGCGGACAAGGGTATGGAGACCATTCAGCGCCACGCTGCCGACTTCGTCAGAACGCGGCTTGCACCGGCAAGCATCCCCAATGACGGCAAGCAGACGCCGATGCGCGGGCATCCGGTGTTTATCGCCCAGCACGCCTGCGCCTGCTGCTGCCGCGGATGCCTGCATAAGTGGTATCACGTCCCGGTGGGACGGGAGCTGACGGAGAATGAGCAGGAGCGCATCGTGAAACTGCTGATGGCATGGATCGCGCGGCAGCTTGACTGTGATATGGAGTGAGAAGGGGAGACCGCGGGAATGTGCCCGTGCCGGTTGGAGCGGGTTTCCGCCCGGTCTGGGCGGGTTTCCTGGCCTTTTGACGCTTCCGTTTCTGCTATGATCGCATACGATCTGATTTTCGGCGCTGCCGCGTTCGCCGGTCTGTGCGCTGGGGTTTCCGACCTTTTTTTCCACATCGAGCAGATCGATTCCGGCCTTCCCGCAAACTGGGGCCGTATTCTGAAGGATCTTGTCATGATCCTCGTTCCGGCGTTTTTCGTGGCTTTGCCGCTCATGCTTTTGTGATCTTCGCATATCATATATCCCGATTCGATCTTGCGGCCTCGGCTGTCCAACCCCCGCGTTTTCAAGGGGGGAGGATGCGGAAACGCGGAATGGAATTAGGAGTATCATATGGACAACACAATAAAGGAGGATGGCTGCTCTCAATGGATAGAGGCAGCCGAAATTTATGACGCGATGTAAAAACTGTATGCGCACGCTTGCGCTGGCTTTGACACTGGTCCTGTCTCTGAGCATAAGCGTTCCCGCGCGGGCCGCCGTGGACGAGACCAACGCCCACCGGCTCAACGCGCTGGGGCTGTTCCTCGGCACCGGCAGCGGCTACGATCTGGGAGGCACCGCCACCCGTTTACACGGCATTATCATGCTGACCCGTATGCTTGGCGAGGAGGACGCCGCGCTGTCCTTTGACGGCCCCTGCCCCTTCTCCGATGTGGCGGCCGGAAAGCCCAGCGCCTATACGGGCTACGCGTTCGCGCAGGGGTACACCACCGGCGTGAGCGCCACGACCTTTCACCCCGGCGGCGCTCTGAGCTTCAAGCACTATGTCACGTTTTTGCTGCGGGCATTGGGCTACGATGACGGCGCGGGAGATTTCACCTTTGCCGCATCGCTGGATAAAGCCGTGGAGATCGGCATGATGACCCGCGCCAGCGCTGACTGCATCCTCCAGAAGCAATACGCGCTCTATCGCGGGGATCTGGTGGATCTGTCCGTCAGCGCCCTGACGACGCCTCTGGCGGACGGAAGCGCCACCCTCGCGGAAAGCCTTGCGAAAAAAGGCGTATTTACATGGGAAGAAGGCCGGGCACAGGGCCTGATCGGCGGCGGGCAGGAGGCCTATGTCCATTCTTCTCTGCGGAATACCGGCGCACCAAAGCCTGAGCAGAGTGCCAGTTCCGGCGCTGTGTCCCGTGTGACAAAGACCTACGCGCTGCCCTCCGGCTCCGTCAGCGCCGATGTGATCACGGTGGACACCTCCGCCCCCGGCGTCAGCGTCCGGGCCGCCATGGTGAACCAGAAGCTGGGCGCTTCCGCGCCTTTCAGCAGCATCGTGTCCGCTTCCGGCGCGGATGTGATCGTCAACGCGAATTTCTTTGCCGCCTATTCCGGGCAGGATAAATTCCCCGTGGGCCACGTTATGGCAGACGGAACGTTCCTGTACGGCGTTTCCGGACTGACCTCCTTCGGCTTTACCGGCTCCGGAGCGGTCTATGTGGGACGGCCCGCCGTATTTTTCTATGTCAGGGGCGGCGGGAACTCCTGGGCCTGCTATGAGATGAACAGCAAGACCCAGGGAAGCGACCTGTCTGTGGTTTACACCCCGGCGTTTGGCGGAAGCGTACCCATCAAGATCGACGGCACGGCAACCACCGTTGCGGGCGGCGTGATCACCGATGTCAGAACTGTCACGGCGGGCGAGACCGTGGCGATCCCCGCCGACGGCTACGTCATGGTATTTGGAAATGACTTTACCTCTACCTCTTGGTATCGTGAGCCAGCCGTGGGAACGTCTGTGACCCTGACGCCCGGACTGACCGATTCCGACACCAGCGGCTTCCCCATGGAGGAGATCACCGCCATGGTCAGCGGCGGTCCCCGTCTGGTTGAAAACGGCGCGATCTGCACCACGCTGGAGCCGGGCTTCCAGGAGGCGCGCTTTACCTCCGCGGTAACGTCCCGCACCGCCCTTGGCAAGCTGGCGGACGGCAAGCTGGTCATCGCCTCTACCGGCTCCGCTTCCATTCAGCAGCTTCGGGAGCTGATGCTCCAGTTGGGCTGCGTGGAGGCGGTCAATCTGGATGGCGGCGGTTCCACCGCGCTGGCTTATCAGGGGAAGCTGATCCGCTCCCCGGGACGGGAACTGACAACGACCCTGCAAATTTTTACCCATTGATCCGTTATTTTCAAAGCCTCGACGCCAAGCGTCGGGGCTTTGTTATTGCCGTAGCTCAGCGGCGCGGTTCGGCTTTATAGGCGGGAAGCTTTTGCCGGACCTCTCCGAAGGATCACGGCTTCGAATTGGGTCGGATTGCAATATCCCTTTGCGGCCAGTTCTTCTACAAACGAACCGGCGTTGACTTTCACGACCTTGGAGACAGTACCACAAAAATAAACCTTTTCGCTCACTTGCGGTAGCTGTCTTGTTTTTCGGCGCTCAGGCCCCGGCTGCTCAGCCCAGAAAGGACATGGCAGCCAGAAGAACTGTCAGAAAAGCGAAGCTGATGGCGGAAAAGAGGATGAGAAAGCGCTTGGTGCCGCCGGGAACGCGGCGGGTGTATTCCCGGAAGGTGATGAGGCTGGCCAGAGAGGCCACCAGCGTTCCGGCGCCGCCAATGTTGACGCCTACCAGAAGGCCGCGGGCATCCTGCGTGAAACGGCTTAGGAGGATCGCGGCGGGGACGTTGCTGATGATCTGGCAGGGGAGGGCGGAGATCAGCATGGTCCCGTGGGATAAGAGCCGGACAAACAGCATCCGGACAGGCTCCATCCGGGCAAGGTTGCCCGAAAAGGTGAAGAAAGCGGCAAAGGTGGCCAGAAGCCCCCAGTCCACGGACTTCAGCGCATGCCGGTCCAGAAACCAGAGCGCCAGAACGATGACGGCCAGACCGGGACCGTAGGGGATCAGCCGCAGCACCATAGCGACGGCCAGACAGAAGAGCCCGCCGTAGACCGCGGCCCGGCGGCGGTCTACGACGACCTGCGCCTCCGGCACCGTAAGCCGGTCCTTGGGGAACAGCAGGCAGCAAAGGAGAATGAGGACGGTGGACAGGATGAAGGGCGGCAGCATCACGGAAAAGAACGTCCCGGCGGGGATGCCGTAATAGCTGAAGAGGTAGAGATTCTGCGGATTGCCGAAGGGGGTGATCATTCCGCAGAGGTTGGCGGCGCAGTTCTGGAGAATGAACAGCAGCGCGGCGTGCTTTTCCTGCCCTGTGACGGAGAGGACGAACCAGCCCAGCGGAAGAAAGGTCAGCAGGGCGGTATCGTTGGTCAGGAGCATGGAGCCGAACATGGTGATGATCACCAGCGCCGTGCATACGCCCCGGACGGTGGAAAAGGTGTGCACCATCCGTTGGGAAAGGGCGGAAAAGATATCCAGATCCCGCAGTGCGCCCACCACCGCCAGAACGCTGAACAGGCAGGAGAGGGTCTTGAGGTCATAATACCCCAGATATGCGCTGTCGGGAGGAACGAAGAAAGCGGTCGCTGCCGCCGCCAGCAGTGAGATGACCAGCATGGCGTTAGCGCGGCACCAGGATCGGATCGTATGCATGAAAAGCTCCTTTATTTGGGATTGTCAGGAATCCTGCGCGGATACTTGCCTAAAGAAGATAGCACATTTCTTCCTGATTTACAACGGATTCCTTATGAGCGGAAGGCGTTTTCCGCCAAAAAGCGCTCGAAGGGGAGACCTTCGAGCGCTTGCTATGATCTGCTTTGGCTCATTCGCCGCAGCCGGGGCAGCCCTCGCAATCCGTGCAGGCTGCTTGCTTTTTCTCATATTCGTACAGCGTTCCCTCAGTCATGTGTGACAGCGCCGCAATGCGCTCATTCAGCATATCCCACATACACATGGGCAGGTGGTCACGATGCCCGCGATGGAGCGTTACGCATTCAAAGCAGTTGCCATGGTGCGGGCACTTCCCCTGACAGGGACAGTGATCCCCGCTCTCCCGGACCTGCTTCAGAAACTCCTGCTTGACCTTCCATGCCTCCTGCTTTTGCCCACGGCGATCAAGATCGTTTTGCAGAATGGCCAGTTCATTTCCATCGATTTTCATGATCGTTTCCCTCTTTTACTCATTTACTCTTTTGCTCGGGTGAAATGATTGTAGCAGAGCTTTACAGGATCCGCAAGCTATTCCTGCATGACGGACTTCCCTGC
>DXUR01000143.1 GCA_019417795.1 Clostridiales bacterium
CTGACCGAGCCCCAGTGGAAGGGCAAGATCGTGATGCAGAATCCTCTGGACAACCTGTCCTGGGGCTCCTGGATCACCGGCTTCTGCGTAGGCGAGGAGCCGAACCGTCTGGCCGAGGCTTATAAGGCCCTGTATGGCGAAGAACTGAAGCTGTCCGACGGCTGCGAGAACGCCGGTTATGAGTTCCTGAAGCGTCTGCACGCCAACGAACCGATCTTCACCGCTTCCTCCGACGCGATCGCCGAGGCTGTCGGTACCCCCGGCCAGAAGGATCCCCCCGTTGGCTTCTGCGCTTCCTCCAAGCTCCGCAAGGCCGCCGATAACGGCTGGGTCTTTGCTCCCGTGAATCTGGAGCCCGACACCGGTATCCCCGCTGTCAACACCCTGTACGTTGTGGAAGGCTGCGAGCATCCTGCCGCCGCCAAGCTGCTGATCCGCTTCATGATGGGCGGCATCGACGGTGACACCTCTGGTTACAAGCCCTTCAACACTCTGGGCGGCTGGCCTGTCCGCGATGACATCGAACCCGCCGAGGGCTCCACTCCCTTCTCCGAGATCAACGTTGCTCCCTTTGACGCCAACGAGATCTATGTGAACTACAACGCCGTCCGCGATTTCTGGCAGATGTTGGGCTGATCGGTCCTTCCATCCGCTGACTGTATGTAAGCAAGAGCGGCGGACGATCGTCCGCCGCTCTCTTCATCCCAAAAGCTTTTTGGGATGAAGAGAGCGCAGGCTCTCCGCTTCATTTTCAAAACTGCGAGGTATCTATGAGCTTCTTTATCGACAAGCATGGCCGCAGAAAAAGCCCCATTGCGCTGGCGGCGTGCGGTGCGGCACTGTTGGATCTGGCCGTTTACTTCTGTACAGCCGCGCTTCTGGCGGGACCGCTGTACCGGACCGTCTTTTTCGGCGGCGAAACGGTCACCTCCATGCTCCACACCATCATCATTACGGTCATCAGCACGCTGCTCTGCTGCCTGTTGTTCCTGCTGAAGGACAAGCGGGTGGTGCCCTACGGCTTTGCTGGGCTGGCTGTGATCCTGCTGATGTTCTGCGCGGCGGCGTGGATGCTGCCGCAGGAGACGAGAGGCTCTATGCTGCGCCTGTTTCTGACGGTCGGTCTGCCGCCGGTGCTGCTTGGCAACGCCGTCAGCTGGCCCATCTACCGAAGGCTGCGGAAGGCGCATCCCGAGTATTTCGTCAGAAAGACCATCTCGGAGGAGCTGAAAGAGGCGGTGGAACAGGAGCAGAAAAAGAAGCCCGCTGCAAAGCCGGTATCCGATCCGGTCCAGACGCCGGAGCCGGATATCTCTCCCACAGAGGCCCTGTTTGGCCCGGAAAGCTCCGGAACGGCTCCCGGTGCGTTCCATAACGCCCAGGATGAGGCCATGCTGTTTTACGAAGACGATGACGATGAATCATAATAATGACCGGTAAGGAGGACCCACCAATGCTGAATACCGTTTTATTCGATATGGGCGGCACATTAGAGGACATCTGGAACAATCAGGAGACCCAGGCGAAGGCCATGGATGCGCTGCAGAAAACCCTGCGGGCGCACGGTCTGGAGCCGGGATGCAGCCCGGAGGAGTTTGACCGCCGGGTCATGGCTGGCCTGAAAGAATACAAGCGCTGGAGCGAGGGCCTGGAATTGGAGAAGAAGCCGGAGGAGATCTGGCCTGACTACTACTTGAAAGAATTTGGCTTCGACCGGGAAAAGCTGATCCCCATTACGGAGGAGCTGGCCAATCTCTGGGAGGTGACCTATTACCACCGGGAGCTGCGGGGCGACGTTCTGGAAACGCTGGAAGCGCTGAAGGCCCGCGGCTACCATATCGGCATCATTTCCAACAATGCCTCCCTTTACAACGTGTTCAACATGCTGGAGGAGTACGGCATCCGGGGCTGCATGGAGGATGTGACGGTTTCCAGCGTGACCGGCTACCGCAAGCCCCATCCGGAGATCTTCCGCATTTCTCTGCGGCAGATGCAGACCACAGCCGAAAACTGCGTGTATGTGGGCGATACGATCTCCCGCGACATCATCGGCGCCAAGCAGGCGGGCTTCGGCAAAGCCGTTCAGATCGTCTCCGCACTCTCTGCCCAGAAGGACGCGGCAACGGCGGCGGACGCGGAAAAGCCCGACCTTGTGATCCAGAATCTTCTGGACATGATTCCCTGGCTGGATCAGATCAACCCCGATATGCACATCGACGAAGCCCAGCAATCCTCCGGAATGTTCGTTCCGTTTTTCTGAATGAACGCAGCGTGACGTTGCGGCAAGAGCTATCAGCAGATCAGCACATCATAGCCGTCCAACGGAGAGAAGCACAGTTGAATACTGAAAAAAGCGGATGCACGTCTCAGGCGTGCATCCGCTTTTGCATAGCAAAATAAGAAATGTGCCATTTCCTCGCCCCTGCGAGGCAACCGGAAATGATGCACGAAAGCTTCATGCACTGGCATTTGTGCATGTTCGTGGTGCGCTGCTCTTGCATGAAGCTTTATACCGAAAACTACTCGCTGGGCGAGTCGTTCAATAGGAGCTTCTGCCGATGAGGAAAAATAAAACTTTCTCAGTTATGGTAGAAATACGGTCTGGCAAGGCTTCTTTGAACGCAAGCTATAGTATGCTGTTCTCCGTTACGCACAGAGTGAAATGTAATAACGCAGGTGTCTGCCATCTATTGCTATACGGCAGACACCTGCAAAAGTGCCGATTTCAAAAGTCCACGGGTCTTATCAAAGCAATCCCTAAAAATAGGATGATCGGTTTATTGATCCTTGTTTTCCTGAGGCAGGATCAGGTTCAGCAGAACTGCCATAATTGTGGCAATGACCACCGGCGTCTTACCGAAAATGATCGTAATGCTCTCCGGGAACTGGCTCAACGCAGACGAGGATTGAGAGATACCAACGCCCAACGCAGCCGACAGCCCTACAATGGTAGTATTGCGGGGGGAGATGGTTTCGGACGCGATCAGCTTCATGCCGGTCATAGCGATGGTGGAAAATACAGTGATGGTCGCTCCACCCAGCACGCATTGCGGAATCGTCGTTAAAATAGCTGAAAATTTAGGAATCAGACCCGCAAGCAGCAAAAATCCGCCGGCCAAAGCAAAAACCACCCGATTAACGACCTTATTTGTAGTAACAATACCTACATTTTGCGAATAGGTCGCTGTTGGCAGGCTGCCGAAAAATGCCGACAGCACATTGGTCAGGCCATAGGTAACAATGCCGCCCTGCAGCTCTTGGTCCGTGGGCTCCCGGTTCAAGCCTCCCACCGTGGTGGCGGTCAAATCGCCGATCGCCTGGATCGCGTTGATGGCGAACAGCAGTGCAAGCGCGATGCAGGCCGAGAACTCAAACTTGATGCCGAAATGCATGAATTGGGGAAAGGAGAACCACGCCGCGTCTCTCACCTCAGAGAGATCTACCATGCCAAACACAGCGGCGACAATATATCCGGCGATCATGCCCAGCAGGATGGCGGCAAGCTTGCAGATGCCCTTGCCCTTGTTTGACAAAATCATAACGACGATCAAGGTGAACGCCGCCACCGCCCAGTTTTGCCATGAGCCGTGAACCAGCGCGGAGGTCAAGCCCTTTCGCAGCACGACTACCTCGTAAGTATTCCCGGTGCCGCCGGCCATATAATTGATGGCGGTAGGATAGAGAGAAAGACCGATCGTGAACACCACCGTGCCGGTGATGATGGGCGGGAAAAATCTGCGGATCTTCTTCACAAAAACACCCACAACAGCGGCAACGATACCGCCAACGACCATTGCACCCGCAATGGTGGCGATGTCTCCGCCGCCGCCAACGATGGCCTGCATACTGGGCAAGTAAGCAAAGCTGATGCCGAACATTACAGGAAGTCCGGAACCCAGCTTGCCGCCAATGGGGAATAACTCGATCAGGGTCGTCACTGCGGACATGACCAAGGATACCTGAATGAGCAGAACGCGTTCACTCTGCGGTAATCCAAGCGCGTTGGCAATAATGATCGCCGGGGTAACACAGCCGACGATCATAGCGACTAAGTGTTGCAGTGCCAAGGAGATCGACATTCCAAGGGGCGGAATACCATTGAGCTGAAATAGTGCTTCGCGGCTGTAGTTACATTGTTTCATAAATCGTTTCCCTCGCTATCATCTGACTGGCAACAGAGGCGTATTTATTAAAATTTCCCTCATCAAAGCCTGAATTTTTGACAAAGTATACAAACTATTATAACCAAAAACCGCAGAAAGTCAACAGCTTGTCCTATAAGGCGCTTTGCGTGAACATCTTATAATGCGAGAACGGCAGCCTTACGCTGGAACTGGCAATTTCCGTTAGTCCGTTTGAGCAATTCGATTCAGGCTTTGAACTTAGGGGTTGTGACTACCTGAGATCCAGAGGATTTGCGATAGATACGCAAGCTGCTCCGGCTGAAAAAGGGCACTGACATGATTTGCATAGAAAAAAGGGGGGAAGAGGGGGGAGAATCCCTACACGATTGACCAATTTTTAAAACTGTACTGATTTGAGCACTATCTGGGCTATGCCCGGATAGTGCTCTTTGGTTACGGGCGATTATTTGAGTATTCCGCGCGAGATTGCGCACCTCAACCGCTCAAATTGAGCATCCATTCCGGCGGGATTGAGCACCCTTGCCGCCGTCGTTGAGCACTGCGGTAAAATGTAGATATGCATCAGATTTCTGGCGTAAATATCTACAAGGAGGTCACCTGTATGACCAATTACCGCGAGATCCTCAGGCTCCATAGCCTGGGACTCACACACCGAGAGATCGTAGATGCCGCTGGTTGCGGTCGCAACACGGTCACACGTACATTAGCCCGGGCTCGGGAACAGAAACTTGACTGGCAGCAAGCTCAGTCCATGTCGCAGCAGGGAGTTTCCCAGCGTTTATTTCCAACCGAGCAAAAGGATCCTGTCTACAAGATGCCGGACTACGAGTGGGTGCACCGTGAGATGCAGAAGAACGGCGTCACCTTGAGCCTGCTGTGGGTGGAATACTGTGAGCAGTGCCATCAGAACGACGAACTGCCCTACAAATCCACCCAGTTCAATAAATATTACGCGGACTATGTCCACAAAACGAAAGCCACCGTGCACTTTTCGTGCTGTTCCCGGAGCTTGAAGATCTCGTCGGCAATCTCGCCGTAGGCTTCTTTGCTATTGGCTTTTTTGAGAAGCTCTTTTTGGAGTCTCTGCAGTCTTTCATTGATACCATCAGCGGTATTTTGCTGAGCGCTTCGGATCACCTTTGCGATGTTCTGCTGGAGCTGCGCCTGGTAGGTTGACTTATCGCCAAGGAGCGTGTTGATTGCCTGAACTACCACATTTTCCAATACCGGCTCATTGACGGTTCTGGCGTGGCATTCCTGTCCGGTTGGCTCCAGTCTACTGATGCAGCGCCAGACGATGGATTTGCAGCCGCGATTGTTCCAGTGGATTCTGCGGAACATTTCACCGCATTCGCCGCAAATGACAATCTGTGCAAAGCAGTGGTTGCAGCTGTAGGAGCGCTTTTTGCCATTGGCACTGGTTTTGACCACTCGCCTGCGTACCAGCTCTTCCTGTACCCGCAAGAAGATGTCCTTTGGAATGATTGCTTCGTGGTTGCCCTCCACATAGTATTGCGGAACAATGTCATTGTTCTTCACTCTGGTTTTATTCAGGAAGTCTATGGTGTAGGTTTTCTGTAGAAGCGCATCGCCGATATATTTCTCATTGTGCAGGATCTTGTTGATGGTGCTGGTCCACCATTTTGTTTTGCCAGCGCCGGTGAGGATGCCGTCTGCTTCCAGGCCTTTTGCAATCCGGTCCATAGAGTAAAGGCATTGTCGTAAAGAAGCTCCTCGGTTACCGCCGCTGTTTTCAGAAGCTGGACGGCACCTTCCGGCCCCCTGAACCCAAACTGGAAACGGATGTCCCGCAATCGGGGAATGGTCCCGGAGTACAGGCAGCGGAAGGCGAATTACCTGATTTGAATGAAATATCCGATTCCGGTAAAAGCAGACGGAGAGCAGATATAGCATACGAAGAACCCTTGGCGCAGCCTGAATAGGCTGCGCCTTTTGCATATAAAAGCGGACAAAGACGAGCGCATCGGTTCAGATGCGCCCGCCTTTTCTGCACTTATTCTTGCTGCTTGGCCCGCTGCTTTGCAACGCTTGCGTGATGCTTTGCTTTGGATGTTTCCCCATGGGGCAGGTCCCACGGGCCCCTCGATTTCACTCAAATTGCCCGAAATGAATCTGGGCAATTTCAAGGTGTCACTTTGCGAAACGCTTGTACGCCGCATTTGCGGCGGCATGACCATGCCTCAGAACAATCCGGTGATCTTTCCGTCCTTGTCCACGTCGATCTTTTCGGCAGCGGGGACCTTGGGAAGACCCGGCATGGTCATGATGTCACCCGTGAGGGCTACGATGAACCCGGCGCCGGCGCTGACCTTCAGGTTCCGCACGGTGACGGTGAAGCCCTCGGGCGCACCCAGCAGAGTGGGATCGTCGGACAGGGAATACTGGGTCTTTGCCATGCACACCGGCAGATCGCCGAAGCCCAGATCAAAGAGCTGCTGGGCCTGCTTCTGGGCGGCGGGGGTCAGGACGGCCTGCGCGCCGCCGTAGACCCGGTTTACAATGGCATTGAGCTTATAGATGAGAGAGGTGTTGTCGGGATAGGCGAAGGTAAATTCCTCC
>DXUR01000144.1 GCA_019417795.1 Clostridiales bacterium
AACAATTGTCATAACAGCAGCAATTCCAATAAAGATAGACAGAATGGTTAGTGTAGCCGGAATATTCCCGTGGCGGAGCAAGGCTTTTTTTAAGCGGTAGAAGTGGATTAGATTATAATGATAGTAAAACAGCATGGCGGCGTCCTCCCGTGGGCCGCCATGCCTTTAACTGCTGGGAATGACAGAAAGAAAGCAGCGGCCTTGATTTCTCAAAACCGCCACCAGTGAATATAAATTAAGCGTGAAAATGGGTCTGCCCAGCAGCGGTTTTTTTCTTTTCTGCCGCTGGGCAGATGTTTTTTCTTTAGATACATGATAAGAGGAATTTTTGAAGATTCCATAAAGATTTGAAAAATGGACGGACATAAAAGACGTCCATTACACTATCGGAAAATCAGCAAGGAAGTTTCATAGTAACCTTTGCGCCGCCGGTTTCTTTTGAATTTTCTAAAATAAGCTGACCATTATGTTGTTCCATAATCGAATTTGTAATATATAGACCCATACCAAAGTGTAACTTTGAATTGCGGCTTTGATCGCCCATATAGAACCGTTCCTGTGCGTGGCATAATGCCTCTTTAGAAAACCCCGTTCCCTCGTCTGTGACTGAAATTTCCACGAAACCGTTGTTACTCTGAACATCCACATAAAGCGTTCCGCCTTGCGGGGAGTAGTCCAGCCCATTACTGATAACATTCATAATAGCACGTTCTATCAGCACCCTATCAAATTTCAGCATTTGAGGGAGTGAAACAGTATTCATTTGCAGCCGGATTTCTTTTGTCCGGCATAGTGATTCCATATAACCGAACAAGTGCTGCATGAACGCTGGCAAGTCTATACTTTCAATATGGAGCTGATAACCAACCGCCGCCCGTGATATATCAATCAGGGTTTGAATATATGACTGCATCTGGCCGGAGCTTTCCACGACGTAACCAGCGTATAATCGTTGCTCATCATCAAGATTTGTTTCTGTGAGTAAATCAGCATTTCCTTGAATAACCGTCAGAGGCGTTTTCAAATCATGGGCAAGCGCGGCGATTTGCTCTTTCTGTGTCTGTTCGGTTTTC
Source organism: Clostridiales bacterium (assembly GCA_019417795.1). The sequence goes on from DXUR01000144.1 coordinate 1,074, forward strand.
CATTGCCGTTCTAACGAAATTTTCAGATTATCTTTCATATCTGAAAAAGATGCAAGGACATCTTCAAACTCTTTGATTTTGGCGTGTCCTACTTCAAAATCAAGGTTTTGCTTTGAAACCTCCGCAGTTGCTTCAAAAAGCGGGGTCAGTTGTGTACGCAGGTTCTTAGCAAATCTGGCGGTCAGTATGATAATGACCAGCAGCGAATTTACAGCCATCAGGATAAACGCAAGCGTGTCAGGAGATGGAAAATATTCCGGTAGCCATGACACTGTAAATTGAGAACCAATATAATACCTTAAAACGCAAAATTCGTTTTCCCGGACAACAAGTGCAAACTGCCTCCCCGTAGCATATTCAATATATTCTCCCTTTGCGTACAGCAGGGCAATTTCTTTTTCATCATCGTCCATATTGCTGTAAAGCTCATTAAAGTTCTTGTCCAGAATTAAGTAGCCGCATCCCTGTGGAATCACAACCTTTGTAATATCCGGGGCAATCGTCAGCGTTGGAATGATCTCTTTTACCTGCAATTCACTTAGATTTGCTCTTGTAGCTAATCCAGCATTTACAGCAAGTCCCTCCAAACCAGAAGGGACAATAATTGCCGCTACCAGCATGACAATGAGGGAGATAGCAAACTGGCGAAACAATATTTTCAATGTAGGTTTCTTTTTCACTCCCATTTATATCCTATCCCCCATACGGTGCTGATCGGACTTATTTTGAAATGCTCCAATTTCGCACGAATATTTTTTATATGCGTTGAGATCGTAGAGTTATCGCCTATTCCATCAAACCCGAAAACGGCTTCATAGATTTGTTCTTTTGTAAAAACCTGTCCCCGGTTTTTCGCAAGGTATTCACAGATTGAATACTCGCTTTTGGTAAGGGGAACCGGCTGTTCTGAAACATACAGTACCTTTGCGGAAAGGTCAAATCTTATATCAGGCTCAAATGAAAGTGTGCTGTGATGCTCCCTTTTTTCTCTGCGTAAATGTGCCGCGACACGGGCGCGAAGCTCCTGAATACGAAAAGGTTTCGTAATATAATCATCCGCACCGATGCCCAATCCAAACAATATATCTTCCTCTAATGTCTTTGCGGTCAGAAAGAGAATCGGGCAGTCTACCATATTCCTGATCTGTTTGCAAAACTCAAACCCGTCTGTGCCAGGCATCATCACATCCAAAAGAATGAGGTCATAGAAATGCAGCTTTTTGATGTCTACATCATCCGCATTTTGACAGACTGTTATCAAATATCCATCTTTCCCCAAACTGTTCTTAATCAATTCCAAGATAGAAACTTCATCGTCAACTACAAGTAAGTGGGTCAAAAAATCACCTCCCGCCCCATTATACCACATTGTCGAGGTTACTCATCATTATTTTTAATGTCAGCTTTCCGATATTCATTGTTGATATTTACAGCTACGGCATTGCTTATATCCACATCCACAATACTGTAAACGTAGCCGAAACTGAAATCTTCCCCCGCCACATTTTTGAAGCGTTTCGATACCTGCCCGATTTCTTCTTGCAGTTCTGACATTTCAAGACATTCATCCGTTATGGTATATGTCAGGCCGTTATATGAAATTTCATCATAGTTTGCGGCGTTCAGCTCATAATACGGCAGAGATTCATTTAACGCCTTATTTTTATCGGCGGTATCGCGGAGCGCACCGCAGGCCGATAAGCATATAAGACTTACAAGCACAATTACCACGGCAAACAGGCACTTTTTATTCACTGTTTTTACCTCCCTCCCAACCATGAAACCAAACCAAACTGGCAATCAGCAGACAAACAGTGCAGCATACAGAAATAATCATACCGCTGAAAAAATCGGTTTTTACCTGTGCATACAGTTGGGGGCTATCCCATGCAAGCACAGTGTAATCCATAGCACGAACGCCCCAGGCCCAGGGAATATATTTCCATGTAGCGTCACCAAGCCCTGTTATCATAAGGGCAGCTATTAAACTCCCTGCAATTCCCAATCCCATAGATGCACCTTTTCCGAAGCTCATTCCCACAAACAAATGAATCAGGTAAATGGGAAGCATGGTAATCAACAATAGAATCCCTGCTTTCAGGTAAAGGCTTGCCGGAGCATCCCTATATAGTGCAGCGAATGTTCCTAACGCTAAAAATGTTGCGCCAAAAGCACAGATCATCAGAAAACCAAGTTTACCAATATACGTTGCCATGCGAGATGGGATTGTTCCCAACAAAAGCTGATAATGCCCGGCCTGATTTTCGATCTGAACAACCAGGCCCACAATAATGCCGATCAGAAACGGGAACGCAACGGCCAGCACTTCCAGATAGGCACTGATTTTGGTTGCCAGTTCCCATCTGGATATATGATAGTAACCCGCAAAAATCGCCGCACATATAATCGGAATCATGCTGTGCATATAGAGCAAAATGCTATGTTTACACTTCTGATATTCTGCTTTCCAGCAGCGAACCACAGATACCATAGTTACCCCACCTCCTTTTTCTCAAACCATCTTGCAGTTAAAAATGACAGCGCCGCAAACCAGGCCAGCGAAATGACCAATACAAGTATAATCATCCAAAATGCCATTGCCGTACTCTGATCTGCAACCGGCTCACCATTAGGCAAAATACCTAACACGGAAATCATAAGATGCGGCACCCAGCTATACGGGCAGATCATCCACAAAGAGGTTGTAGCCGTGAAAATCCCTAAAACGCTTCCAAGTCCGGCATTAAGAATAACCGTGACAAAGATACCAACTTTTTTTGATAACCATAAGCACAGCGGAACTTCCCATAGGCTTGCAATGACAATACAAGCTGTTCCGGCCGCAGCCTGCCAAATTCCGATTGTCAGGGGAATTTCGTTGATAACTAATATTGCAAAACCGCCCAACAGATTTAGCGCCAGGAAAATGAAATTCCCCACACAGGAGTAAATACCGGCCACTCCAATTTTTGCTTTCCAGACTTTGTTCTGCGAAACAGGCAATGAAGCAACGGCACGATATTTTAGTTTGCCATTATCCCGCTGTTCAATCAAGGCACAGGTGAGCGTAAGGAATCCAGGATAAAGCAGGATATACCACCAATTATAAGAATTGAGCTGGAACCAAAGAGGGGCAAAAAAGTTCATAAGCGCAGTTACAAACGGGGCCAGAACGATCAGCGTTTTTGTGAAAGTTCTCTTATGCTTTAGGTTCTCTGCCTGAATATATGCCATCTCCATTTAATATCCCTCCTTACCATTTCTGCGAATAACATCCATAAAGAGTTGTTCCAAATCTTCACCGGCGCGAAGCTCTCCCTCATATCCAAGGACGCCGCCAGCAATGATACCCACATGATCTGCAATCTGCTGGACTTCTGACAGAATATGGCTGGACAAAATAACTGTAATCCCTTTGCAGGGAAAAGAGCGAATTAACTCTCGAAGTTCCTCAATCCCTAAAGGGTCAAGGCCGTTAGTCGGTTCATCCAGAATCAAAAGCTGGGGACTGTTCAGCAATGCAATAGCAATACCAAGCCGCTGCTTCATACCAAGAGAAAACTGCCCGGCCCGTTTCTTGCCGGTATTCGTGAGCTGGACAATTTGCAATACCTCGTTAATTCGTGCATCGTCCAGGCCGAGCAATGTAGTTCTGACTTTGAGATTTTCGTATGCAGTCAGATTTTCGTAAAGCGGGGGCATCTCAATCAAAGCACCGATATGCTCCAGATCATTCCGCTTCCACGGGTGGCCGTCAAACTCGATGCTTCCCGATGTGGGGCGCAAAATGCCGGTGAGCATTTTTAAGATCGTGGATTTGCCAGCCCCATTCGGCCCCAGCAGACCATAAACCGAGTTGCGCCGGATGTTCAGTGACACATTGTTTACCGCCATTTGCCCCTTGAAATTTTTGCAGAGGTCAGTCGTTTTCAAAATCATATCCATATAATCAAGTCCTTTCTTTGATTTTACGGATAGCATACCGGGCAATTTTGAAGATTTCATAAAGATTCCCGAAAACAGAATATGAACAATACACCGTAACCGTGGAGCATATCGCAACAAAGCACCAACCTACGCATTTAGGGCCTTAAAAAGCCCTATATTTCAAGGTTTTTCCCGCATAGTCGGCGGGGTATGTGAGTGTTTTATCCTAGCCTCGATTCTTTTCTAGGCGGAATACTGCCATATCAAAATCAGCTCCTTTCACAGTGAATTTGGCCCCGCTGCAAGACCGGTGAGCTTGCCCGGCTGATAGGGACACTCTTCATAGACGCAGAATTGATATTTCCAATCCGGGCGATAAAAGCGGCAGGTGCCGCAATCCTCCGGTGCGTCCGCCCCGCCGCCGTCGTAGTGATCGAAACTGGGCTTTTCCTGCATCAGCCGTTCAAAGGCCCGATTCTGACCGGAAGTAAAGTACATAGTGTCACCTCCTTTCCTTGGGCAAAAAGAAATGCCTTTTTCGTCGCAGACTTACGAAAAAGGCATTTCAGGTGTGATTATAGAGATGTTTAATTGTCTTTAGATTTTTGAAAAGTCCCGGTTTTATGCGGGTTTGCGCTGGTTGTGCTAATCGGAACGAAGCTACCGCCAACGTGGACCCGGAGAACGAGAAGGAGTTGATGGAGGCCATTGCGGAATTGACCCACGATAAGACGGTCATCATGATCGCTCACCGGCTGAAAACCGTGCGCCATGCCGACCAAATTTTTGTGGTCGATCACGGTGAGATCGTTCAGCAGGGCACCCATGACGAGCTGGTGGCTGTTGACGGGCTCTACCGCCGCTTCGTGGTGGAGCGGCAGCAGGCCGCCGGGTGGAAGGTCTGATTTCACTTTGCATATTATTCAACAAAGCCCGTACCAGTTAAACTGATACGGGCTTTGTTATGCTCTGCGTTTATCCGCCCCCCTAACGCTAATAACACAGCATCTGCAAGGAGCAGAGAAGCACCTTGCCGCCTCTCTGCTCCCTCACTTTCTTGCTTATTTTCGGGGATTTTCTTCATCGTCCAGCAGATCGGTCATATTCCGCAGGCTGATGCCCAGGGTGGACCCGTTGTGCAGCAGTGCCGAGGTGGCAGGTGGCAGTACACCCGCCACGCCCAGTGCGATCAGCGTCAGGTTGAAGCCCACGATGAAGCGGTAGCTGCCGTGGATACGCTCCATCAGTGCCTCACCGAGCCTGCGCAGCGTTACCAGCGCAAACAGATCCTCCGAGGCAACGGTGATGTCGGCGATCTCCCGGGCGATAGCCGCGCCGGTGGAGATGGCGATGCCCGCGTCCGCTTCGGAGAGGGCGGGAGAATCGTTGACGCCATCGCCCACCATGATAACGGTGTGGCCCTTCGCCTTTTCCTGCCGGATAAAGGCGGCCTTGTCCTCCGGCAGCACCTCGGCGTAAACGGCGTCCACGCCCACCTCGGCGGCCACGGTCTCCGCCGTGTGGCGGTTGTCACCGGTCATCATCACCACATTGGTAAAGCCGCTCTCGTGCAGTGCCCTTACCGCCTCCCGTGCCTCCCGGCGCAGGGGATCGTGGATGCAGATGACCGCCGCCAGCTCCCCGTCCATGCAGAGATACAGGTGGGAATACGCGGCGGGCAGGGAGTCAAATTTCGCCTGTTCTCCCTCCGGGAT
>DXUR01000145.1 GCA_019417795.1 Clostridiales bacterium
CTTCCACCAGCTTGCGGAGCTTCCGCTTGCTCATGACGGTGTGGTCGATGCCCAGCCGGGCGAACTCGATCTGCCGGGGATGGGCAGGCAGGTCGCAGTGCTCGATGACCCAGTTGTACAGGGGCCGGTGGGCCTCAAATTCCAGGGAGCACAGACTGTGGGTAATGCCCTCCAAAGCGTCCTGGATGGGATGGGCAAAGTCGTACATGGGATAGATGCACCACTTGTCCCCCTGGCGGTGATGGTGCATGTGGTTGATGCGGTAGATGACGGGGTCCCGCATGTTGAAGTTGCCGGATTCCAGGTCGATCTTAGCCCGGAGGGTCATGGCGCCGTTGGGAAACTCCCCTGCCCGCATCCGGGCAAAGAGGTCCAGGCTCTCCTCAATGGGACGGTCCCGGTAGGGAGAGGTGGCGGGGATGCCGATGTCGCCCCGGTGGGCCTTGAACTCCTCGGGAGACAGCTGGCACACATAGGCCAGGCCCTTCTTGATGAGGCCCACAGCCTGCTTGTAATCCTCCTCAAAATAATCGGAGCCGTAGAAGAAGCGGTCGCCCCAGTCGAAGCCCAGCCAGTGGATGTCCTCCTTGATGGCCTCCACGAACTCCTCGTCCTCTTTGGTGGGGTTGGTGTCATCCATCCGCAGGTTGCACAATCCGCCAAACTTCTCAGCGGTACCGAAGTCGATGGTCAGGGCCTTGCAGTGGCCGATATGCAGATAGCCGTTGGGCTCCGGCGGAAACCGGGTGTGGACGGTCATGCCTTCAAACTGTCCGCCCTGGGCAATATCCTCCTCAATAAACGTGTGGATGAAATTGCGGCTTTCGGGGGCCTCCGCCGCCGTGGTCTTGATCTCGTCAGCCATTGCTGTCAGTCCTTCCTGAAAAAATCTATCATAAATTGGCATTATACAGAAGCTATGGAGAAAATGCAAGGAAAATCCGGCGTTTTCAGCCGAAACGTCGAAAAGTCAAGGAACGGTTGTCAGTTTGCTTCCTCCCGGGGTCCCGGCAAAAACTCCTCCCCTGCCGCCGTCATGGTCAGACTCCCGGCGGAAAGCTCCGTCAGCCGGAGCTGGAACGTTTCCGCAGTCCCGGCGGGAAATGCCGTCCGGAGGGTGATGTCCGCGCCGTATTCCGCGTCCCGGACCACGCCGCCGGCGGCGGCCACCTCCAGCTTCATCCGCTCCAGCAGCGGATAAGTGCAGGGCACGTCCCATAGCGTCCAAAGCCCCATCCGGGCGATCCCGGCGGCGGTCAGCGCATCAGCGGCTCCCTTGGTGTAGGCTCTGGTCAGCCCCCCGGCTCCCAGCAGTACGCCGCCGAAGTACCGGGTCACAACGCAGCACACATTCCAGACCTCCTGCCGCTGGAACACGTTCAGCATAGGCTGGCCCGCCGTGCCCTGCGGCTCGCCGTCATCGGAGTAGCGGACCACGCCGCCCTCTTGCAGGAGGTAGCACCAGCAGTTGTGCCGGGCGTCATAGTATTTCTTTTTCATTTCCTCGATGCGGGCCCGGGCCTCCGCCTCCGTCTCCACCTTGTAGAGGTGGGTGATGAAGCGGGAGCGCTTTTCCGTAAACTCGCTCTCGGCGTTCTGATAGGGGACGATGTACTCCGTCATGCAAACTCCTTTTCACCGGAAAAAGCCAGCCATTCTTCCTTTTTCAAGGCGTAAAACACCGTTTTGTTGGTCATTCCGATGACATTCGTTGTCTCTTTCGTGAACTGATAGCGGAAGCCGCACTTCTCAATGACTCGACGAGACCGGCTGTTCCAGTCATAATGCGAGCACCAGACAGCTTCCAGCCCCAGCGTCTCAAAGCCGAAGCGCAGCAGTTCTGTTGCAGCCTCCGTCATAACGCCATGGCCCCAATACGGCCGTCCCAGCCAATAGCCCATCTCCCGCTGCTCTGTGGCAGAAAGCTCCGGAAAAATCTCCGATGACGGCTGAAGGCCCACCGCTCCCAGCAGTGCGCCGCTCTCTCTGCTGAGAATCGCGCAGACCTCCGGCGCGCTGAACACATCCCGGATGACCTCCCGGCTTTCCTCCACGCTTCCGTGGGGTTCCCAGCCGCACATGGGTCCGATCTCCGGGTCCGACGCCAGAGCGTACAATGCCTCGGCATCCTCCTCCCGCCAGGGGGCGAGGAGCAGCCGCCGCGTTTTCAGCGTGATCATTCCCAGTCCTCTTTCGGCGGCGTCCAGTCCGGGGTATAGTCTCCGATCTGGCCCAGCACCTTGGGCGGGCACACCGCCACAATGTCAATGGTCTCGCTGTATTCCACGGATTCCACCTTGGCCTCCCGGTACAGCATATCCAGCAGGCTGCCCTTGTCATACGGCAGGTGGATGGTCACCCGGCGGGTGCCCTTGTCCAGCCGCCGGTCGATCATTTCCAGCAGACGGTCCACGCCCTCACCGGTCCGGGCAGAGATGGAACAGATGTCGGCGCCGTGGGGCCGCAGGTCACCGGCCTCCACACGGTCGCACTTATTGAATACGTCGATGCGGGGGATCTCATTGGCTCCCAGTTCCACGATCAGCTTCTCCACGACCTCCGCCTGATGCTGCCATTCCGGGTTGGACACGTCGATAACATGGAGCAGCAGATCTGCGTACTCCAATTCCTCCAGTGTGGCCTTGAACGCCTCCACCAGCTGATGGGGCAGCTTGCGGATGAAGCCAACGGTATCGGACACCACCACATCCATTGTATCGCTGACCGTCAGCAGGCGGCTGGTGGTGTCCAGCGTGTCGAACAGCCGGTTATTGGCCGGGATCGCAGCGCCGGTAAGCTGGTTCAGCAAGGTGGATTTGCCCGCGTTGGTGTAGCCAACGATGGCCACCACCGGGATCTCGTTCTTCTGCCGCTGCTGGCGCTGGGTGGCCCGGACACGGCGTACCTCTTCCAGATCCGCCCGGATCTTGTCGATCTTCTTGTTGATCAGACGGCGGTCCGTTTCCAGCTGCGTCTCGCCGGGGCCCTTGGAGCCGATAGGCCCCTTGCCGCTGGTGCCGCCCTGACGCTCCAGATGGCTCCACATACCGATCAGCCGGGGCAGCAGATAGCGGTACTGGGCCAGCTCCACCTGCAAGCGGCCCTCCTTGGTTTTTGCCCGCTGAGCGAAAATATCCAGGATCAGGCCGCAGCGGTCCAAAACCTGAACGCCCAGCAGCTCCGTCAGCACCCGCTGCTGGGAGGGGGAAAGGTCATTGTCGAAAATGACCATGGTAGCACCTACATTTTCAACGTAAAGCTGCACCTCCGCCACCTTGCCCTCCCCGATGAAGGTCCGGGGATCCGGCGTGGCCCGATTCTGGAGAACGATGCCGGCAGTCTCGCCGCCGGCGGTCTCCACCAGAGCGGACAGCTCGTCCATACTTTCCTCGGTGGCACTGTCCTCCCGCAAAACCGGGGAGTTCAGGCCCACCAATACAACTTTATCTCGAATTTCTTCCTTTTTCGGTAACAAATGTGTCTCTCCTTGCGTTTGGGAGGCCCCGTGTCAAATGGGTTTCCCATTTCATTGATGTGTCCAGTATATCCGAATTTTGAAAAAATGCAATAAAAAAGCAGTGGTCTGCGGATGCAGACCACTGCTGGATGTGACGAAGTGTACAGGCTTACTTGTTCAGGCCGAACTTCTTGTTGAACTTGGCCACGCGTCCGCCGGTATCGACCAGCTTCTGCTTGCCAGTGAAGAAGGGGTGACACTTCGAGCAGACTTCCACCTTGATATCACTCTTGGTAGAACCTGTCTCAATCACATTACCGCAGGCGCAAGTAATCGTAGTCTGCTGATAATTGGGATGGATTCCTTCCTTCATTGCTCTCGTTCACCTCTTTCTGGTACAAAACTACCTCTATGGAGCTTTCACCCCACAAAAGCTAAATAAGCATATCACATCGGAACACAGATTGCAAGCATTTTTTCCGGTTTTTGCGAAAAAGCTTGAAATCACGAGATTTCCACGGTTTTCCCGGCTTGCAGGAAGTACAGTGCCTTCCGTGTCACCGCCTTTTCCAGCACCCGTTCCAGCGCCAGAGAGTATGCCGCCAGCTGGCCCCGGTACAGCTCCGCGTGCTGCGCCACATCTTTCTCCGTCTGTACGAAGTCGGTCTTAAAGTCCACCACCGTGATGCCCTCCGGCGTTTCAAACCAGCAATCCACCACGCCTTGCAGCAGGATGCTGTCCTCCTCCGCGGCTGCCGGGTCATAATCCCGGGCCGGCATCAGCACCGTGAACCGATACTCCCGCGCCGCCGTTTCCGCCTGCCGCATTTCCTCAGCCAGCGGGGATCCCAAAAAGCGCCGCAGGGCGAAAATGTCCACAGCCGCCGCCTGCTCCGCCGTCAGCTTGGCCTCCAGCCGCAGCTTTTCCACCTGTCCGGGCACATCCAAATTTTGCAGATCCAGATACTGCAAGACAAGATGGGTGGCGGTGCCCCGCTCCGCCGGTGTCAGTCCCTTTTTCTCCCGGCGGAATTTCGGCTGGACAAGGGGCCGGATATAGGGCGTGTGGTAGGCATCTTCCGCGATCTCCTGATCCAGCGCCCGGCCCTTTAGCTGCGTGGCGGTGAGTTTGGCGGGGAGAGTTGTTTCCCGCTGATAGGGATACCGGAAGGTCAACAGCGCCGGGTCAAAGAGCGTTTCTCCTGCATCCTTCTCCGTGTCGGACACGGCCACTCCGGGCGCCCATCCGAAGTCATCGCCGTCATGGACGAACACCTGCCACGGGGCGGTATCTCCGGTATACAGACCGCCCGCCATCACCCCGGCCATATCCCGCAAAGGCGCGGCCTCCGGGCGGCACAGCAGCGGCAGTAAGATCCAATCTCCGAAGCACTTCCCCTCCGCCACCACCTCCGGCATGACGGGACAGGCCGCGGCGGCGGTCAGCTTTTGAAGGCGCTTTTCCGCGCCGTACAGCGCGTCTACCAAAATCAGCTTTTCCTTTGGCCGGGTCATGGCCACATACAGGATCCGCTGTTCCTCCGCAAGATTTTCACGGCGAAGCTTTTCTTCCAGCGCCAGCCGGGCCATGGTGGGATAGCGGATCTTCCGCTTCAGGTCGATGCACAGAGGGCCAAGGCCCAGTGCCGGGTGCACCAGCACCGGCGTATCGAAATCCTGCCGGGAAAAGGCGTGCTCCAAATCGCAGAGGAACACGATGGGAAATTCCAGGCCCTTGGATTTGTGAATACTCATCATCTGAACGCCGCCGCTCCCTCCAGCGGTTTTCACGGCGGGAGCTTGTCCGGCGTCAATGAGCCGCCGGAGCTGTGTGATGAAGGCGAACAGCCCCCGGTAGCCGCTGCTCTCAAAGCGCTCGGCATGGCGGGTCAGGGCCACCAGATTTTCCTGCCGGACGCCGCCCTCGTCCATAGCGCCGAAGATGCCCGGCAGATGCAGCGTATTGTAGATATGCCACAGCAGGCGGCACACGCTCATGTCTGCCGCCGCGTCCCGCAGTCCGGTCAGCATCGTCAGGAACGCTTGTACGTCCTCGCCGCCGTCCGCCAGCAGAGCGTCATAGAAGTCTCCCTCCCGGTCACGGCTGCGGATCTCCGCCAGACGGTCCGGCGTAAAGCCGAACACCGGGGAGCGGAGCACGGCGATCAGCGGCACATCCTGCCGGGGATTGTCGACGATCTCCAACAGGGCCAGCGTGACAGAGATCTCCGGGGTCTGGTAGAAATCGCCGCTTTCCTCAAAGGAGCAGGGCACATCCCGCTCCGCCAGCGCCTGAGCGAAGGCGGCGGACCGGCTCCCCGGAGAGCGCATCAGGATCACGATGTCCTCCGGGCGGCAGGGCCGCAGCGTACCGTCCTCCCCGGTGACGGGATAGCCCTCATCCAAAAGCTGACGGATACACTGCGCCGTGAACCGGGCCTCCGCCAACAGCCGTTTCACCGGGCGCTCATTTGCCGCCGACTTCTGGTGGGCGGAGATGAGGTGGAATTCCGTCTCGCAGTCCTTCCGGGGCGGGTAGTACTCCGCGCCAAAGTGGAGGGACTCGTCCTCGCCGTATTCCATCTCTCCCATCTCCGCCGACAGGATGTTGGAGAAGACGAAATTGGCCGCGTCCAAAATCTCTCCCCGAGAGCGGAAGTTTTTGGACAGCAGAATTTTGCGGTCCTCCCCTTCCGCTGCATTTTCAGCAGGTGTGAAGTTGCGGTACTTGTCAAGAAAAATCGTAGGGTCCGCCAACCGGAACCGGTAAATACTCTGCTTTACGTCCCCTACAGTAAAGAGGTTTTTGCCTTCACGGGACACCGCCCGGAAAATGGCGTTCTGCACCTCGTTGGTATCCTGATACTCGTCCACCAGGATCTCCCGGTAGCGGCCCGCCACCTGACGGCCCAGTTCCGTAGGCGCGCCGTTCCGCTCCACCAGCAGGCGAAGGGCCAGATGCTCCTGATCGGAGAAGTCGGCGCAGTTCATCCGCAGCTTTTCCGTCCGGTAAGCGTCGGAAAAGTCTGCCGTCAGCTTCAAAAGGGCTGTCATGGCAGGGGCCATGGTCTGAAGGTCCTCCATGGCCTCCGTATCGCTGACCGCCAGCATGGGAGCCAGCTTTTTGGCGGCAGCCTTGGCGTTCTCCCACAGCCCCTTCAGTCTCACGACCTCCGGATCATCCGCCATTCCCTTCGGCGTGGTGAGCCGGGGAAATTCCAGTCCATCCAGAGAAACGC
>DXUR01000146.1 GCA_019417795.1 Clostridiales bacterium
CCATTCAGTTCAATGATTCTATCGAGATATTTTGCTCTCGTGATTGTTTTCATATAGTCACCCGCTTTCAAAAATTGAAGTTTTTTCATTTCTCGAAACCGCTTCGCTGTACTTATTATACTGTCTGCTAATAGTATATGCAAGATGTCACTTTCAAAAACGCAAATTTTTTTATTTTTTGAAAGCGGAAACTATGTAAAGGCAACCCGAAGGCTGCCCCAGGCATCAAGCCTATCCTGTTTACACAGGTTCATTATCATCTTCATCGACGGAGCTATCTTCATCGTCGTCCTCAAACTCCGGATCGTACCCATAGTCCTCGTCATCGTCCACATAATCAGCATCTGGGTCAGGCTTTGCCGCTTCCTGTGCCTTCTTCTTTTCCTGGACTTTCTTAAATACGAAGAATCCACCACCACAGGCAAGCACAATCAGAGTAAGAATCGCCGGGAGCATATTTGTGGATTTCGGCTTTTCCTCCGGTGTCGGTTCTGTAATTTCAGGAACTGTTTCAACTACTTCCGGCTTTGTTTCCTCAACCGGCTTGGTGAACTCTGCAACTTCTTCCTCGTCCATCAGCTTGAGCAGGTCGGCTTCATCCACCTGATTCAGAAAATGCACGGTTTCCTCGCCCTTATCATCACGGTCAATGATGATATAGAAGTAGTTTCCGTTTTTGGTTACAGCGGTAATGAACTGCTTTCCGCTTTTCGTAGGCGAGCCAGCGTCATCAACCAAAGTCAGATTGCCGTCGGGAGTAAGCGGTAGCATCGGCTCCTCCGGCTCTGTTTCGGGAACTTTTTCTTCGACCGCAGGTTCTTCAGTCGCTACGCTTTCATCTACATAGGCAAATGCCGTTGTAGAAAACACGCCAAAACACATTGCACACGCCAGCAATGCGGCTCCAATTTTCTTAAATCTCATTCTGCGTTTCCTCCTCATTCATAGTATTGATCGTATCAGGCTTCGGAGCCATATCCGCAGCAAACATACGGAGCAGCTCGGAAAGCTGTTCGGGATTCAGGTTCGCAGCATGAACCATCTCATGGATTTCGGAATTTTCCTCCTCACGGTATCTGCGTTCCAGGTCTTTCACCTTAGCATCCCATTCTGCCCGTTTCTTACGGGCTTTTTCAAGGTCTGCACCTATTCTGTCTAACTTGGCACTCAATCGCCATCCCTCCTTTAGTTTCTGATTCTGCCGAAGCAGTAAAAATGCTGTTGCCAGTAATTCGATTCGATAGAAGCGTAGGAAATGGGGTTTCCGCAGTGGATCATCATACCATTGCCAACATAGATACCAACGTGTGATGCACCGGAGGTATCATAAGTGCCTTGGAAGAAAATCAAATCTCCCGGTTTGGCAGAGCTTTTCGGGATAATGTCGCATACGCCCATCAAACCGTTTGCGGTCAAACGACCAACACTCCAACCGTTTCCGCAGTGATTGATTACATAGGAAACAAATCCGGAGCAGTCAAAGGAGGTAGACGGGCTGCTGCCGCCCCACACATACGGGTATCCCAGATATTTTTCAGCTTCCCGAATCATATTGGCAAATCTTGTGTCTGTCAGCGCTTCGCCCGGAATATCATAATCGGTGTACTCGCCGCCAGGGGTGGCGTAAATGTCATTTCCGAAAATATCCGGTCTGTTGCCCCTTGTCTGAAGCAAAATTCTATATCGCTCCATATCATCTTCCGACAAGCCGGAATTTGAAATCACACTGTTCAAGCCCTTATTTCTGAGCTTCACATTCAGAATATAATATTCGTAATCTTCTTCCTCTGTTGTTGTCTCTCCCGTTTCGGGATCAGTAGAAGATGTTGTTCGTGTACGAATCTCTACTACTTCCGTCAGGGTCAGCTCATATTGTTGCTCAAATAGCCATTGCAGGGTAGCCTGCACCTCATCTCTGGTGTAATCCTCAAACTTCACCGTCAAATACGCCGCCAGCTCATAAGGATTGTGGTTGATTTCATCAAGGTCATACCGGTACTCGTCATATCCGCTATGAGTACGCTCGATATTATTGATTTTATTGCGGAGCGCAGCTTCCAAAGCCTTGTAATCATTGTCCGCACCAATAATATCTTCCTCTTTTGCAGTAAAAGAAGTTCCCAGAATGATCTGTGTGCCGCCTTGGAACATAGCCGAACAAGACGAGAACATCCCTGAGAGTATCATAAAAAGCAGTCCGGCAATCAAAACAAACAGAATCGTTTTAGAGTGTGTGGTGCAGAACTCCGTTACTCTTTCTGTGATGTTCTTGGCTCCCTGAGCTGCTTTGCCCGTTGCCTTGCCTGCACCCTTAGATGCAGAAGCCGTTGTCGAAGCGGTATTCTTACCGGCTTTGGCGGCAGCATATTCTTTCTTGATTGCCCTTTTCTGTTGCCAACGGGAAAAGGGATTGGAACCGGCATCGGGGTTGTCCTTTTTGAACTTCTCATACAGGGCATTTACATTTGCTTTATCTGACTTCTCAACCAGCTTTTCCGCCTTGTCGTAGGCTTTCAGCTTGTGACTGTAAACGGCATGATCGACGGTATAGACAGTGGATTCAACAGCCTTGGTCGTTTCCTGCACAGCCTGAACGCCGATATTATCATCCTCATATTCTGACACCGCCCGATGTGCTTTGGATGTGAGCGTGACTGCGGCACCACGGCTTGCCATGTGCTTTGCCACAGATGGGCGCTCGATTTCCGTAAACTCCGCTTTTTCAAAACGGAGCTTTGCTTTACGGGAACCGGCTGCATCTGTTTCCAGCTTTAGCTTCGGCTTTGCCTTTTTAGAAGCCAATTTGTCTGCCGCTTTTTCAGCCCTATCAACCGCCTTATCTGCACGGTCGGCAGCTTTCTTCACATGAGAATCTGCAAGGTCATCTTCGGTAAAACGGAGTCGTGTAGGTCTTTTCGCCATACATTACGCCTCCTTTTCCTGTGCCACCTCGTTTAACTTCGTGGTCATAATGCGATACAGTTCCAGATCTGTCGGGAATCGGTCAATGAACGGCAGAATCACATTGCCATAGAACAGAAGTCCTTCGCCCTCACCGGAGTTGGTTACATAGGACAGCTGATGCGGCGAAATGTTCAACCGCTGTGCCAGAATACTTCGGTCATCGCTTGCCTGATTCAGCATATAGATGAAATCAGAGTTTTCGAGGATGTTGGCAATCTCCGGGGAACGAAGCAGGTCTTTGACATTCTGAGTAATACCGGTCGGCAAGCCGCCCCATTTACGGAATCGCTTCCAGATTTCTACGGAATAGGTTGCCGTCTGTTCTTCCTTCAGAAGCAGATGGAACTCGTCAATATAATATCTGGTCGATTTACCGGCAGAACGGTTGGCAGTTACACGCCCCCAGACCTGATCCTGAACGATCAGCATACCGATTTTTTTCAGCTGATTGCCCAGCTCCTTAATGTCGAAGCACACCAGACGATTCTGAATATCCACATTGGTTCTGTTGTTAAACAGTTTCAGAGAACCCTTAACATAGATTTCCAAGGCGGTCGCTACATGGTGGGCTTCCTTTTCGTCCTGTTTCAGAAGGGCATCATACAAATCCTCAAGGATCGGCATATTCTCAGGGGCAGGATTGTCGAAATATCTCTGGTAAATCTGATGCACACAACGGTCGATAACCGTCTTTTCGATAGGCTGCAAGCCATCCTTACTGCCCATAATCAACTCACAGAGGGACAGGATAAAATCAGCTTTCAGTGCTACCGGGTTGTCATCCTCAGAGTAGTTCAGGTTGATGTCCATAGGGTTGATATAGTTGGTACTGGAGGAGCTGATTTTTACCACCTGACCATTGAACTTGTGAACCAGAGCCGCATATTCCGCTTCGGGGTCGCAGATGATAATATCGTCATCCGTAACCAGGAACGCATTGGTGATTTCACGCTTTGCGGAAAAGGATTTACCGGAACCGGGAGTACCCAGAATCAGTCCGTTGGGGTTCTTGAGCTTCTTTCTGTCCACCATGATAAGGTTGTTCGACAGAGCATTCAGCCCGTAATAGAGCGTTTCTCCACCATTCTGGAACAGCTCCTGCGTGGTGAAAGGCACAAAAATAGCCGTGGAACTGGTAGTCAGGCCACGACGAATCTCAATCAGGTTTTGTGCCAAAGGCAGGCTGCTCATCAGTCCGGATTCCTGCTGAAAATCCAAACGACGCAGATTGCAGTTATGCTTCTGGGCGATGCTCTGTGCCTGGAACACATTGTTCTCCAGTTCCTGCTCGGTGCGCCCGGTGTTCAGCACCAGAAATGTCACCATGAACATTCGCTCATTCTGGCTCTGCAATTCTTTCAGAAGTGACTTCGCATCTTTACCATAGGTAGCAAGGTCAGATGGGATAATGTCCATGTCATAGCCAGAACGCACAGCCTTTTTCTGTTCCTCGATTTTGGAACGGTCAAGCTCGGTGATGATTCTCTTGATGGTCTTAATCGCCGCAGTCTGGTCAACCGACTGGATGTGCATGGTCACGATCTGCGTGGATTCCATATCCAGAAAATCCGCCAGCATACGATCAGACAGGTCTGATGCCGTAATTGCCAGATAAGACATCGAACCGAAGATACTGCCCATCTGGAAGGTGCGGTTGGTCTTAAAGGCAAACGCCGTCGGAGCAATGAAGTCCTTTACGGACAGCCCGGATTCCACAAGATACTTCCAATCGAAGAAGAACTTATCATTATCACCCATGTGGAACATAGAGTGCATCAGATGCAGCCGCTCTTTGCCGTTCATGGTAGTGGCAATGACACCCAAACGCCGAAAGTTATTGAGCAGATCGTTTTCGATATGGTTGAGTCTCGG
This sequence comes from Clostridiales bacterium, assembly GCA_019417795.1. The sequence goes on from DXUR01000146.1 coordinate 4,837, forward strand.
CTTTGCCTGCCGCATGGATTCGGCTTCAATGCCGAATGTCAGGTACTTGGTTTTGGTCAAGCCGTTGTTGCCCTGCGCCAACTGCTTTTTCAGCATCTGGCTATACTCGGCACGGACGGGATTGAAGCTGTCCTTCTTGAACGGGATACGGATACTCTTTTCAAAGCTTTCAGCATCGGTACTCAGGTTCATAAAGGAAAGCTCAAAGTGAATGGAGCTGTCAAAGAAATTCAGGAAACTGCACCACTCATCGAAGATGGCAGTCTTATCTTCCTGCTGTGCCAGCTGATAGTTGATGTCCTGAAACTGAATGGTCTTGGTGTAATAACTGTCAGTGACACGGCAGATGCCATCCGGGAACATTCTCTGAAAGGGAATGGACTGCTGTGCAGTCTGCGGAATACCGTTGTCCTTCTTTGCCCGTTCCACAACAGCTTTAATTTCTCGCTGCTGCTTCCGATTCAGATTTGCAGGCATTTTGATGTTTCTTGCCTGTGGCTTCTTTTTGAAAAACAATTCGTTCAACCTCCTTTTCCAGTTTGTACTGACGCATCAAAGCGTCATAATAGTTGTCCGTCTGATAAGGGCGAACCTTGGGACGAACGAATTTGGTCTGAATGAAGTGTTCTACAACCACTTCCAACGGCTGACTATCCTTTTCATACATTGCCAGAAAGAACAACGGTAACATGACGATCATCATGGACAGTGCTGCAAGGCTCACATTTCCGGTTGCTTTGACCAGAAAGAAAATCGGCACTCCGATGAGCGCCGCCGCACCAAAGCAAAGTAACTGCCGTTTCGTCAGATTGAAGAACACTTTTGTTTTTACCCTCGTCAGGTCACGAGGTACGGGAATATACGCTGCCAAACAATTTCCTCCTTCCCTTAGTGAGCGCTGAATACACCCTTCGCAAGCGAACCAGTCTTAAACAGGGTGAAGCACAAAAGGACGGTGTAGCCCATAACACCCCAGATAGAACCGATGATGTCATCACTGAATGCGATAGACTGAATCAGCACCGCATAAATGCCCACGCAGATCATAATCAGGAATCCCTGGAATCCGATTGCAAACAGCGAACGCAGATAATTCTGTCCGATATTGCTCTGTTCTCTGTTTCCAAAAGTGGAAAGCGGAATCGGGGCAAGGCTGACCATCAGATAAATTTCAATCATTCGACCGTAGACGATCACAAAGATGATGATTGCCAAAGCGGACATCGTGACCTGCACGATAAAGGATTGCAGGAACAAGCCGAGCAAAGGACCCAAATCCATTGCCATCAGCGTTTCTTCCATTGTTTCCAATGCCGAAGCATCTATGGCAGTATTTCCGGATATGATACCGGCGCTTGCGTTTATAACGTGCTGTGTCACATCAAACACAGCCATCGTGATATTGAATGTGTTTGTGATTAACATGACCGCAACAAAAGTCTTGAACACCCATTTGAAGAAGATCCAGGTTTCAAAATTTGCCAGATTGTTGTGGTCAATAATCATCTGAATTAGCTCATAACAGGCAATGAAGGTCAGAATCAAGCCTGCGATTGGGATAATCACTGACTCGGAGATGTTTCGTACCATGGCAAAGACACCCGGCGAAAAATTCGCCGGGGTCATGCCAACGGAGGTTGCTATCTCGCCAACCTGGTTGTTGACGGACTCAAACATCCCCGACAGATTTCCCATAATAGCTGAAACGAGCATTTCTTTCAGCCAGTCTGTGATCTGTTGGAGTATGCTGTCCAAAGGCGATTACCTCCTTGTTTTGTGATTAACCGAACAGTCCGGAGAGCAGAGGTACAAGGGTGGTGCCGATGAGGGCAACACCGCCGCCAGCCATGAGCTG
>DXUR01000147.1 GCA_019417795.1 Clostridiales bacterium
CACCACCTGCCGGGCAGTGCGCAGGGTTATGCCAGCCATTATGCCATCTCCTTTATCATTCCTTGAATATAGTTTACTTCTTCACTAGACAAACCATATTTTTCAAACAGTTGTTTGTCTGTCCATTTTCTTGTAAAATCCTGACAAGGAACAAATGCAAATGACGCTTTGCTTAACTGCTGCGTCATTGCAATTTGTAGGATAAGAAATCGAACAAATTGCGTCTTTAAGTAATCCATATAGTTGGTTGCTTCTTCTTTTGAATCAAATGCTCCCGCCACAAGATACGTTTCGGAACATATTTCACCCGGCTTCAAAAGCTCCATCGTCGAAAGAACACGGTACTTTCCATCCTTGGCTGGTTGTCCTGCGTGTTCTGCCGTAAGACGAGAAATGATAATTTTCCATTGGTCAATCATTTCTGTTCCAACCCTTATTTCGGTTCTTTTATATGGGCCACGTCCTCCATTGTATCGTAGTATAACATCACCGGTTTTCATTGGCTTTGCTGTTGTTGCAAGTCCAAATGGTTTTCTGCTGGAAACCACTTTATCCAGTGTTAATTCTCCATCTTCTTTTACTTTTTTGACTATTTCGGATGCAACTGGATAGCGAATAAATGTTTGAAACTCATTCAAATCTCTGTATGCTGTTGTAGCTTTTCCATTACGATAGTTTGTATACTTACACTTACCGTTATATGCTTCTTTCCAGACAAAATAGCAAACGCCACCTGCAACATCTACATTCGGAAAAACATCTAGCGAATTAGAATAATCAACCAATGTTGAAATATGTCTATCTCCTAGCATTTCCTCTCTGAACTTATCTAGTCCTTTACCGCCGGAGTACCATTTTGCAGGAATAATCAAGCAAATTGCGCCTGGATGTGTAGTTTTGATTGCTTCGATAAAACGATTATAGATAGGCGTTGCACTTACGCCGGCACCGCCATCACTTATCTGATACGGCGGGTTTCCGATGACATAATCAAACTTCATGCTGGTACTCCCTTCCTGAATGGTTTCAAAGTTCTGGGCGGTTCCATGGCTGCCCTTGCGCCAGTTTTTCACTTTACAGGATACCGTAGGCGGCTGCAGCTCTGCCGCCCCGAACATGGAAAAGAGGTCAAGCTGTTCTGCCTCCGGCTGGGGCTTGCCGCCGGGCACGGACAGGTGCAAGCCGTCCATTTGCCACAGGTTCCAGCTGATGATGTTGGCGATAGGCTGTAACTCTTCTTTTGTGGGTTTGCGCTGCCAGCGGGCTTGCAGATGCTCTGCATAGGTCAGCAGCAGGTTAACCCTCGCCAGCAAAAGGTTATCGCCCTGATACTCGTAGCCGTAGGTGGACTGCACCGCATGGGTGGCATATTTGCGCCACTCGTCCTCTGTGGCGGCGTTCTCGCTTACCACCCGCAGCTTGCGGTCCAGAATGCCAATGCGCCGGGCTACCGGGATCATCTCGCCGGTGGCGGCATCGTACCGGGACGCCAGAAAGGGGGCTTCGCCGCAGGTCACTTCCAAGCGGCGGCTCTGCACATACTGCACCCATGCCGGGGCTCTGCCCCCGCAAGCCGGGAACTGCACCGGCGTTTCCACCGTCTGCCAGCCTTGGGGCAGCTCCACCGTGAACTGCCCGGCGCTCTCCCCTGCCCCCAGCCCACGGAACCAATCGGCGTCCAGTGCGTTGTTCATCTTGTTGCAGACCCATGCGGGCGAGAATACTTCGCCTTTTTTGCGGGTGCGCTGCTGCTGGGTGTCGGTCTGCTTCATCATCCGGGGCAGCACCACCTCGTAGTGGGTCAGCCCGAGCTGCTGGGTGGTGATCTGGGATTTATCCGTGACAGGTTCGTACATTACCGTTTGCAGCTCTTCCGGCGGGTCGGTGGCCCAGATGATGTTTTTACCGGTGGATTTATCTTTTAGTAGCGTATCCAGCACCGCCTGCACTTCCGGTGCGTGAAAGTCGATCAGTTGTTCCAACGGGGATTCCCTCGCTTTGCCTTAGCGTTGCGGCGGAAGTGTCAGTATTCTTATCACTTTCGCGCTATTATGATAATAATATTATCACTTTTAAGCAAAACTGACAACGGGATTATCGGTTTTTGTCAAAAGCGACAATATTATTTATACTGATAGCAAAGAAAGGCAGGGATTAGGATGATTGGCGAACGGCTCGCGGAATTACGCAAATTAAACGGTGAAACGCAAGAAGATTTAGCAAAAGCATTTCATGTTTCAGTGCCCACCGTCCGCACATGGGAACGCGACAAAGCATCTCCCAGCCATGAAGTTTTGATTGCACTCTGCAAGCGTTATGGCACCTCTGCCGACTACCTACTGGGTCTGACCGACATCGACCCCTCCGACGAAGCCCGCAAGCAGCGCCAGCGCCTGACCGAAGAAGAACAGAACGAGATGCACCGCTACGAAGAATATTTGCTCTGGAAACGCAAAAAATAAGCCGCCCAGCGAGACCGTAAGGTCGCTGGGCGGCTTATTTGCCCTCTTGACAAATACGTAAAATACGTATACAATGAAACTGTAATCCTGAAAGAAAGGAGGGGCACCCGCCATGCCGATGACTCCCAAGCAAATGATTCGCTTGCTGGAGCAGAACGGCTTTGTTTTAGTCAGTGCAAATGGGTCACACTACAAGTACCATAACCCAACTACCAACAAAACCACTGTCGTTCCATTTCACGCAAAGGATCTGAAGCCCGGTACCGAGAAAAATATTCTCAAATTAGCCGGACTCAAAAAGTAAGAATATGATGATTGTAGACTTCATATTCTGAAACTGCGAAGCACTGCATAGACTATTCTACAATTTCCAACCAATAATGTAGGCCTGTTAAATGAAGGTACATTGATTGTTTGTTGAATTATAAAAGGTGAGGTCACATTATGAATGCTATTTTCTATCCCGCAATTTTTCACCCGGAAAAAAGCGGGTACTCTGTTGATATTCCCGATATTGAGGGCTGCTTCACCCAAGGCGATACCATGGACGAAGCCGTCCGCATGGCACAGGATGCCATCGGCCTTATGCTGGAAGATTGCAAAGTCTGCCCGGAGCCTTCTGTCCCTTCTGCACTCCATGTTGACCCGGAAGATTTTGTGGTGATGGTGCCTTTCGATATGGAAGAGTACGAAAAGCGGTACAGACCCGTAAAGAAAACCCTTTCCATTCCCGGCTGGCTCAACGATGCCGCCGAATCGGCACACATCAACTTTTCCGGCGTCCTTCAGGATGCGCTGAAAGAGAAGCTCCATCTGGCATAAGTATAAGTACAACAACAGCCGCCCAACAGTTGACCGCTATGGTCTTGCTGGGCGGCTGTTTGCCGTCTATTATCCGTTAGTTCACGTTATCTTTTTTCTCCGGATTCAACTCTTTGCGAATTTCATCTAAACTCATATTTTTATATAGAATCATGTTTAATTTACTTTCTTGAATGTTTAAAAACATTGCTCTTGCCCAAAGCGCAGACTTATATTTCTTATAGTAGTCAGTAACATACTTATTGTCTGTGATATCTTTTTCTTTCCAGTTTTCAAAGAAATAGCACAAATTTATCGCACAATCTGCGGCTTTTGTTACTTTTCTAAAGCATTTCTGCGCATCTTCGCTATGATTCCCATGAATAATACGTTCCAATTGGACATATAGTCTGTTAATCGTCGTAATATGGCTTCTCATTTTTTCGACAATCATTACATCATTGCCATTCGAGCGCCAGACCTTAATTTCTCATGATAATATGCACTGATAGTGCGCTTTTCATCCACATATTCCACGCATTTTAAGCTATCCGCAGCGTCTCTAAGAATTCTGTAGCCATTTTGTAGCCACTGGCTACAACGCAACCTCCGCTAGCTGATTCACCTCAAAGCCACTCGGTACTACTGTAAATAAATGATACATAGAGGTTTGCAATATGGAAAAATACATTTACGATAACAGCAACTTTGGTATGAGCTACATGGAGAATACTATCTGCCGTGTCTGGTCATCCCAGAGGAAGAAGTACACACCATCGGTATCTGGGGCAGAAAGCACCAGCAGTACCTCAGAGAATACCGTCCTATTATCTACTCTGATCTGGTTCTCAGCGGCAAGCTGTACGGCTATCTCTCTGACATTGATACTCAGGCTCGAAATAAGCTCGACTTGCTTGTAACGCAGCTGGCAGAGAAAGAGGGAATCAACGAGTCTCTGAAAGCACAGAATCAGCTTGCATGGATCGGAGCCATGAACAACATCCGCAACCGTGCGGAGGAATTCATCAACGCAGAATTGATTTTCGCATAATTTAGCATCAGCCGGGCAGTGGTTAGCTGCTCGGCTGATATTTTGTTTCTACTTAACGATCTGCGCATACAATGCGTCGGTAATTTGACGCATTATTTCACTATTGATATCACGCATATTAGAATAGCGTGAAACATCAATATCTATTATATCTGAAGCCTGTAACGTGCTGTCAAGCCCAGGACACTCATGTTTGATTTTTTCTAAATAGTGCTCGCTCTTAAAAGCTACATATTGTTCTTTTTCTTGTGTGGAAAGCGGCCAAAATGCACATTTATAACTAAATCTTGAACGCAGTTCCGGTGGCAAAAATTCACCTATTCGTTCCTTAGGCATATTGGAAGTAAAAATTATGATGTATTTTTCTAAGTCATATTCACGTCCCAAAGAATCTGTGAATTTTCCTTCTTCAAGCAACTGTAAGAAAAAGTTATAAACAGCCTTACTTGCTTTTTCAAACTCATCTATAAGAATTACCTTGCTTCGGCTACGCATAAGCTTGTCGGGCAATTCACCTTTATTACTGCCTATATAACCTCGTGGGCTACCAATCAAACTGTTAAGAGCATCTTGAGCACTGTAATTGCCGAAATTGATTTTTATCATAGGTTCATCTGCGGCTAACTTTTGATGAAGCAATCTTGCGACTTCTGTTTTACCGATACCGGAAGCACCACATATCAATACGGAAAAAATCGGCTGTTGCCCAATCCGGTTAAACAGTCTATATTTCGTCAATTCCTCTTTCAGACGTTTTTTGAAAAGCTCATTTCCAAAAAGATTTTGATTTAGATAAGCCAAAACATTTTCAAAATCAGATTGATCAATATCAACGATATTTTGAATTGGGTCTTTTTCAATTTCAAGAAAATCCTCAAGGTCAAGAACTTCATCAATCTTATAATACAGTAAATCTCGTACTTGTTTGCTGTATTGACGTTCAATGATAACATACAGTGCAACGGATTGCTCTTGTTGAATTATATTCAACAAGAGCTCAGCTGGAGCGATGAGAGCGTCTGCACGATCTTCATTATAAAACAAAGAAGATAAGTCAATAAAGACTGAAAGAGTACCTGGTGGAAGTTCAAATTTCGATTGATCCTTAGCAAAAAAAGACCAACTTAATATTTGTCCACCTGCTTCCTCAATCGCTTTAACTACACGCTCTCTGTTCTTTCTGTCATATTCGTAAATGCTTACTCTGTCCATGATATCACCTAAATATTGATGTCCTGAATAATGGCAATGACATCAATGTAATGAACTTTTCCTTGCGCAAGAGAAATATTTCGAATACCATTTTTATCTTCTTCTCGAACGCCATCCTCAATATCCATACCGCTATCTTGAATATCGTTTGTCTCCTGCTGGTTCTTCTTTCCACTATCATTCAGTGCCATCATACGATTGATTTTTCGTTCAACATCACGACGATCAAATTCTCCACGATAAATACCGAGCACTGTGACTTTACCAATCTCAATATCTGAAATACTGTACTGGCTTTCCATCTCATTTTCAGCGCTCATAGGGATTTTGAGCATCATATGCTCATTAGTACCGAATCTATGTGGAAGTTCACCACAAAGTACATATGCAGATCCCTTAAACATAACTTCCATAAGAGATGTGAAGTTCATATTACCAATTCCCTCAACAGGAACCTGATTTACCAAGCCACTCATCAGTGCTTTGGTAGCCATCACATCATCGGAATTTACAACGGTAAGGTAAACGTCCTTAATTTTCACCAAGTTACCAACCTTGCTATCATCTAAACGACGTACCTCTTTAGCTTTCTCATAAATGGGCTTAAGGATTGTCGATTTAGAACTTACCACTTTTACAGTATCTTCCACTCGATTAGACCTGTTATGAGATAAATTTCCATTCAGATCTATGCTTGGTAAATACTGTCCGATAACAGGAATTTTGGAAGCAGCACTCGTGGTAACATCGCCATCGCCAGCCATTGCTAATTCTGTATTCTTGATTCGAGTGATTTTTTCTACTATTTGATTATCAAATAACATTGAAATTTCTGATGCTTTCTCGTTATTGATATAGTAGATATTAAACATATTCTTCAATTAGTTCCTCCTCGTAAGTGCTATATTTTTCCAAATACCTATTGGTATCTATTCCTGCGCACCTTTTTTGAGATTACAATCACGACAAAGCATTTGGCAGTTTTCTGGTGTGGTTTTATGTCTGCATAGCATGGTACTGCTCGTCGATCTCCTTTATGTTATAGTCCATCAGACCGGGAATCCCCATTTCGCCGCCGCATTCGTTGCAGAAAGCAGCCGTGATCTCAA
>DXUR01000148.1 GCA_019417795.1 Clostridiales bacterium
TGGGAAGATAGATAGCGCCAACACTAAGCGACGGTCTTTTGACCGTCGCTTTTTTTGCTTGTTTATGGAAATAGCGGCTTTTTGGGGAGAAAATGGCGGTGATAAACTTATGTAAACTGCCAAAATCTTCTGGAAATTCTTCGCGCAGTGTGGTATCATAAATTTACTTATGAAATTTCGCAAGGAAGTGATGTTATGTCGCTGTTACATTCCATTTTGCTGGGTCTGGTCCAAGGTGTGGCAGAATTCTTGCCCATTTCCAGTTCCGGACATCTGGCAATCGTAGAGCAGATATTAGATGTGAAGGGCGCTGCGGAGGTGCCTGGATTTTTTGACGTTCTGCTGCATTTGGGCACGTTGGCGGCGGTTTTTGTGGCTTATTGGCCGGAAATCTGGGAGATGATCCAGGAGTTTTTCCGGGGGATCAGTGACCTGATCCACGGCACAACGCCTACTCCGGTGCCTCCGGCGCGGCGGATGATCCTGTTGGTAATCGTGGGGACACTGCCCTTGTTCGCAATTTTGAGAATCAAGGATTGGATCGAGAGCCTGAGCAGTAATCTGTATGTAGTAGGCGGTGCGCTGATCGTGACAGGCTGCCTGCTGTTCGCTTCGGACCGGGTGCGGAAGGGACGTAAAAATGAGCATAGTGCCCGGATGACCGATGCGCTGATCGTAGGTGCTGCGCAGGCGCTGGCTACCTGTCCGGGACTGTCCCGCTCCGGTACGACGATCTCCGTGGGCTGCTTCCTTGGCTTTGAGCGGAAGTTTGCGGTCCGCTATTCCTTCATCATGTCGATCCCTGCTGTATTAGGTGCGAATATTCTGAGCCTGAAGGACGCACTGGGGGGAGAGGTCATCTGGAAAGATGTACCGGTGTACCTGCTGGGCGTTCTCGTGGCGGCTGTTGTGGGCTATGCCTGCATCCGGCTGCTGAAGATGATTGCGGCAAAGGGAAAATTCGGAGCCTTTGCCTATTATTGCTGGGCAGTAGGTCTGCTGACCGTGATTTTGACGCTGGTCGGGGCGTGACCCCGAGTTCGGTAGGTCTATTTGGCACGTCCATGGATTTTTCAATATGCGGAGGGTTTGATCGTGGCTTCCACATCACAGAAGAAAACAACAAAAAAAACAAGCGGCAAATCCGGCAGCCGGACTACCGCTAAAAAGCCGCAGCCACGGCCTATCCGCCGGGAGGTAGGCGGCGTGGTATGCCTGGTCCTGGCACTGTGCGTATTTGTCAGCTATTTTGGAATCAGCGCGATCTTCATTGACTGGCTGGCTGTTCTCATCAAGGGCCTGCTGGGCTATGGCTACTGGCTGTTTGGACCGGCGCTGGTGCTGGCGGGCTGCATTCTGCTGTTCCATCATGGACGGCCTGTGACTTTGCGGGTGACCAGCGCGCTGCTGCTGCCGGTGCTGCTGGGAACGTTGTGCCACATGCTGCTGGTGAAGGAGGCGTATGCCTCCTCTATCGAGATCATCCCGGCCATGTGGAAAGACGGCGTGGCCTTGAAATGCGGCGGCGTGATCTCCGGCGCACTGGGCCAGGGGTCTGTGGCTGTATTTTCCAAAATCGCGTCAATAATCATCTTTACGGTGCTGTTTGTGGTGCTGCTGATGGTGGCGCTGCGGCTCACCGTGGGGGCCTTGATCGAGAAGCACCGGGAGCGGCCCAAGTACGAGGAGGAGCCGGAACCGGAGAAGCCTGTCAGAGAGGCGAAGCGGCCGCAGGAGACCGTTGCTGCCATCCCGGCAGAAAGCGCCCGGTCCCGGATTGATATTCCGGTGGACGATCCGGTGAATGCTCCGGCACCCAAACCGGAAAAGACTGGCTTTACCAGCTTTTTCCGGCATAAGTCCGATAAGCAGAAAACCCCGGCGCAGGTGGTGGCACAGTCCGGGACTGCGGAACCGGTGGTCAGCGTGATGGAGGAGGGCGATCCCTTTGCCAATGCGCGGGTCCATCCGTCTCCCGCACCGGCTCCGGTGCCTATCGGCCAGCAGCCCCCGGCCAAGGCAATCCCCACCATGGAGCCGGTGGTGGTGTCTACGCCGGCGGAGCAGCCGGAGAATGCCCCGGTTCCTGCCGCAGTAAATACTCCCGCGCAGGGGACGGCGCCTGCTGCCGCACCTGCTGTGCAGGAGCCGCTGACCAAAAAGGCGGCGGCCCAGGCCGTAGCTGCGGAGACAGCTGCGGTTACGGCGGAAATCGCCGAAAATATGGCGGGGGGGGGGGGGGGGGGGGGGGGCGCGCCCCGGGGGGTTGTGGGTGTGAAAATAGGGGGGGGAGGGAGGCGGAATCCCGCTCCCCGCCGGTGAGTTTGCTGCATGAAAATGGCGGGGAGAACCACATGGCTGCCGGGGCGGAGCTGCGGAACAATTCTCGCCGCCTTGCGGAGACCTTGGCCAGCTTCGGCGTGGACGCCAAGGCAGGCGACGTGATCCACGGGCCGTCGGTCACCCGGTATGAGTTTACCTTGGATCAGGGGGTAAAGCTCTCCAAGATCACTAATTTGCAGGACGACATCGCCTTGGCGCTGGGCGCCAGCGGCGTTCGTATTGCCGCCGTGCCGAATAAAATCTCTGTGGTGGGTATTGAGGTGCCTAACAAGACGGTGACGCCGGTGCTGATCCGGGATGTGATCGAGTCCCGTGACTTTATGGAGCATCCTTCCAAGACGGCTTTCGCCTTGGGCCGGGACATCGGCGGACGGAATATCATCGGCAATATTGAAAAACTGCCCCATGTGCTGATCGCCGGTACCACCGGCTCCGGTAAATCCGTGTGCACCAATTCCCTCATCATCAGTCTGCTGTATAAGTCTACGCCGGACGAGGTGCGCTTTATCATGGTGGACCCGAAAATGGTGGAGCTGGCCCCCTATAACGGCATTCCCCACCTGTTGATCCCGGTGGTGACAGATCCGAAAAAGGCGGCGGGCGCTTTGCAGTGGGCCGTGTTTGAGATGATGAAGCGCTATAAGACCTTCTCGGAAAACGGCGTGAAGAAGCTGGAGGAGTACAACAAGCTGGCCGCCGTCAGAGAGGATCTGGAAAAGCTGCCCAGCGTAGTGGTGGTCATTGACGAGCTGGCGGACCTGATGTTGGTGGCGGCGAAGGAGGTGGAGGAATCCATCTGTCGTGTGGCCCAGATGGGCCGTGCCGCCGGTGTGCATCTGGTGATCGCCACTCAGCGGCCCTCTGCTGACGTCATCACCGGCCTGATGAAGGCCAATATCCCCAGCCGGATCGCTTTTGCAGTGGCCTCCTCTCTGGAATCCCGGATCATTCTGGACACCACCGGCGCGGAAAAGCTGGTTGGTAAGGGCGATATGCTTTACGCCCCGCTGGGTGAGGGAAAGCCCACCCGTGTTCAGGGCTGCTTTATCTCTCCGGAGGAGATCGAGGACGTGGTGTCCTATGTGAAGGAGACCGGCGAGGCCAACTACTCTCAGGAGGTCATTGCCCAGATCGAGCAGTCCGTCCAGGAGAAGGAGAACAAGGGCAGCAAGGGCACGTCCGCTGCCGCCGATACGGAAAGCAGCGACGAGGACGAGCTGCTGCCCGCCGCTGTGGATGTGGTGCTGGAAACGGGACAAGCCTCTGTGTCTATGCTGCAGCGACGGCTGAAACTGGGGTATTCCCGGGCGGCCCGCTTGGTGGACCAGATGGAAGAACGGGGGATCGTGGGGCCCTTTGAAGGCTCCAAGCCCAGACAACTGCTCATCACCCGCGCACAGTGGGACGAAATGCAGATGGGGGGCGCTCCAGCAGTTGAGGATGCGCCGCCGTTTGACACAGGCGATGAATAACAAAGGCGGCGGGAATTCCCGCCGCCTTTTGTTTGAAAATTAACAGGCTTTTTCCACTTGACAAATGTCAGAAAGTGTCTATAATGAATTTCAAATCGACAAAAGCCATGACAAAGTCAGCCGTTTCAGACCGACCTTCAGCGAGGGGGGGACAGTGCAAGCCCCCGGTCAGGAGAGATGGTACGCCGCTTTGGAGCAGCCCGCGAGGAGCGGGACGACCCATCCCCGTTACAGGATGACATGAGATACCCGCGCAGCGCGCGTGCGGGTAGATCAGGGTGGTACCGTGAAGTTTTTTCGCCCCTGACAGGAGTCAGGGGCGATTTTTATTTTCCATTTTGGAGGAGGAAGTCCCATGAAGTTTTCCAGTAAGATCTTGAAGTGCCAGTTATCTCCGGTTCGTAAGTTCAACCCCTGCGCAGATCAGGCAGTTGCCGCAGGCCGGACCATTTACCATCTGAATATCGGCCAGCCGGATGTAAAGACCCCGGAGTCCTTCTATCAGGCGGTCCGGGAGTTCCGGGAGCCGACGCTGGAATACGCACCTGCCTCCGGCCTGCCCGCCTATATCGACGCTGTGCGGGGCTATTACGCCAAACTGGGCGTGAAGCTGGAGCGGGAGGACATTCTGGCCACCTCCGGCGGCGGTGAGGCCCTGGAATTCATCATGGCCTGTATCCTGGACGATGGCGATGAGCTGCTGGTGCCGGAGCCCTTCTACGCCAACTACAATACCTTCACGTTTATGAGCGGCGGCGTGATCCATCCCATTCCCACCTCCGCTGACAACGGCTACCGCTTCGCGGACCGGGAGCTGATCGAATCCCAGATCAACGAGCGCACCCGGGCAATTCTGGTCACCAACCCCGGCAACCCCACCGGTCTGGTGCTGACCCACGAGGAGATGCGGGTCATCGCGGACGTGGTCAAGGAGCATGACCTGTTCCTGGTGGCGGACGAGGTGTATCGGGAATTTATCTACGATGACGAGCCCATGGGTACCTTCTGCGAGATGGAGGACATCAAGGATCATGTGATCGTGGTGGATTCCATTTCCAAGCGGTTTTCCGCCTGCGGTGCCCGCATTGGTTCCATCATTTCCCGGAACCGGGAATTTATGGCCGAGGCCATGAAGCTGTGCCAGGGCCGTCTGTGCACTGCCACCCTCGATCAGGCGGGCGCCGCCGCCATGTACGAGCATGTGCAGCCTTCCTACTTCAAGGAGGTCCGGGACGAGTACAAGAAGCGGCGGGACGCTGTGGTAGAGGAGCTGAACAAGATCCCCGGCACCAAGTTCCATACGCCGGACGGCGCCTTCTACATGATGGTAACGCTGCCGGTGGACGATGTGGAAAAGCTTCAGTATTTCCTGCTGGAGGAATTTGAGGACAACGGTGACACGGTGATGTATGCCCCCGGCAGCGGCTTCTATGCCGATCCCGCCGATGGCCGCAGCGAAATCCGGATCGCCTATGTCCACAACTGCGACTATTTGCGCCGGGCCATTCAGCTTCTGGGCAAGGGCATTGCCGCCTATAACGCAAAGCGAGGCGTTTGATGCTGCGGCACATCGTGATGTGGAAATTCCGCCCCGGCACGGAGACGGAGCGGGACCTTTTCCTCACTGGCTTGCAGGGGCTTTACGGAGCCATCCCGGAGCTGAAAAGCTGTCAGGTCCTGCGGGGTATGGAGGGCAGCGACTATGACGCTGTGCTGATCTCGGAATTCGCGGACCGGGCGGCGCTGGAGACCTATAAGAATGATCCCCGGCACAAGGCGGTCTCCGCTCTGTGCAAATCCATCCGGACGGACCGGGCGGCGGTGGACTGTCTGCTGCCGGATCCGGAGGAATAAGGAAAAAATGCCGGAGGTCTTTTTCAAGGCCGCTGAACAGACGGCGGAACACAAGCTGAAAACAGGGAGGATACGGCAATGGCCGCTTATACGGAAACAAAGACCTACCACACCAAGGCCCACATGGGTATGATCGATGTCACGGAGGATTTCCGTCATGCGGTGGAGGAGGCAGCCCAGCAGAAGAATATCCGGAACGGTACGATCACCGGTTTTACCACCGGCGGCGTGGCGGCGCTGACCACGCTGGAATTTGAGCCGGGACTGGTGGGGCATGACCTGAAGGCTGCGCTGGATGTGTTTTCCCCTTACCGGGACGAAAAGGGCCGGGTGATCCACTATCAGCACCAGGACACCTGGCATGATGACAACGGTTCCTCCCACATCAAGGCGCTGCTGCTGTCCCCCTTCATCACGGTGCCCATTGTGGCGGGACGAATGACGCTGGGACCCTGGCAGAATTTGACCTTGGTGGAGTGCGACACCCGGGATCGGGTGCGGGACATCGTGTTTCAGGTCATGGGAGAGTAAGCAAAAAGCGGAACGGATCAGAACGCATCAGCAAGAAAGTCTCGGCTTGCCGGGGCTTTCTTTTTTGGGAAAAGCAGGTATAATAACAGAGAAAGGATGTGGTTTCATGCTGCAATCCACCTTGTGCTATCTGGAGCGGGGGGACGCATACCTGATGCTCCATCGGGTGAAAAAGGAACATGACGCCAACCGGGATAAGTGGATCGGCATTGGCGGCAAGTTTGAGGACAAGGAAAGCCCGGAGGACTGTCTGCTGCGGGAGTGCCGAGAGGAGACAGGCCTGACCCTGACGGACTACCGCTACCGGGGATTGGTGACCTTTGTGAATACGGAGTGGCCCACGGAGTATATGCACCTGTTTACGG
>DXUR01000149.1 GCA_019417795.1 Clostridiales bacterium
TATCCACCAGCTTTTTCTCAGGCACGCGGGTGGTGGGCTGAGCGGTGGCTGTGGACTTGTTAGACTTCTGCTGGGGGACTGCCTGCTGATGCTGCGCGGGCCGCTGGACCGGCTGGACCGGCTTCTGCTGAGGCTGGGCCTGTGCGGGCTTCTGCTGTCCCTGCTGGGCAGGACGCTGCTGGGGCTGCTGTGCCGGCTTTGCGGTCTGCTGTGCCGCGGCAGGCTGAGCCTTGGGAACCTCGGTCTTAGGCGCTTCCGCCTGGGGGGCTTCCGGCTTCTTAGGCTCGTCAGCATAAATGGCAGCAATATTGGAAATCTGGTTGTTCTGGGTCAGATGCTCAAATACGATGGACAGCTCATGGTCCTCCAGCGCCTGCATGTTGCTCTTGGGCGCAGTGGCATACTTATCCAGAATTTCTGTGATGACCTTGGCGGGCATACCGAAGTCCCGCGCCACATCTCTTACTCTATATTTTTCAATAGCCAATCAAAACACCTCTTACACTCTCCAACCCGGGGGCTGGGCTCGTTCATCTATGAAAACACCGACAGCGTATCAGCTTTCCTTCTTGCGGAAGGAGCCTTTGCCCTTTTTCACCGGGCGGCTGTGGGCGTATGGATTCGGCCTCCCCTTGGGTTTGGGGCGGTTGCTTTTGGAAGGGCGGGACCCGCTCTTGCGGAAGGGCCTGCCGGTGCGGTCATCCTTGGCAAAGGATTTTGCCGCTCCGCCGTTTTCGGCGGTTCTGCGGGGACCGGCCTTTTCTGCGCGCTTGTCGGACACTCCTGCGCTGCGGCGCTGCTTCTCGCCGGACGGCTTACCGGAGACGTCTGCGGGTCTGACCTCTTTCGCATCGGGCGCTTCCTGTTTTTTGGGACGCTTGATGCCCCGGCGCAGGTTCTTTTCGTGCTGGGCGGCTTCACTTTTCCGCTCTGCGGCACGCTTGGCCTTCAGTTCCAGCTTGGCAAGATCTTCGTCATATTTCTCCGGGTCCATTTCCGCCAGACGGCGGACCACGGCGACTGCAAGGCCGATGTCTGTAATAGCGACCACGGCGGCGGAGCCACGGCCAGTGGCCTGCCCCAGTTCCTGCTTGGTAAAGGGGATCCGCAGCCACACACACTGACCGGCTTCCGCAAAGTGCCGCACCCGGCGGGCGGTATTGTCCGCCGCATCAGACGCCAGCAGGAGCACCCGTGCGTCTCTGGCGCGGGCCACAGCTTCCACCGGTTCTTCGCCTACTTCCAGGTTCCGGCCCCGGAGGCACAGGCCAATGAGGGAGAGAAACTGTTCATTCCTGTTCATTGTGTCCCTCCAATTCCGCTTCCATGGCGTCATAGACCTCCGGGGGGATGGCTGTGCTGAAAGCACGTTCCAGCGCTCTGGATTTCCGGGCTTTTTTCAGACATTCCACATCGTGGCACACATAGGCGCCACGACCGGGCTTTTTGCCCACAAAATCCAGACTCACAACGCCCTCCGGGGATTTGACCACCCGCAGCAGGCTTTTTTTATCCTTCATCTCCCGGCAGCCCACACATTGCCGCTGGGGGATCTTTTTCACTTTCTGCATTCAGACAGCCCTCCCTTACACATGGCGCGGCGGACCGCGCCGGGCTTTATCTCCTTCTGTTTCTTCTGCTGCGCCGCAGGTACAGCACTGCGATACCCGCAGCCACGCCGCAGAGAAAGAAACTCAACTGTGTCACTGGACGGGTTCCTCGTCCACGATCTCCTCATCGTCCTCACCCTGATAGCTCTCCGGCTTGATATCGATCTTATAGCCGGTGAGACGGGCGGCCAGGCGAGCGTTCTGGCCCTCCTTGCCGATGGCCAGAGACAGCTGATCGTCAGGCACGATGACGCGGCAGGCCTTGCCTTCCTCCGCCATCATGACGTCCACCACATCGGAGGGCGCCAGAGCAGCGGCGATGAACTGGGCGGGGTCCTCGCTCCACTTGATAATGTCGATCTTCTCGCCCCGCAGTTCGTCCACGATGGCGGCGACACGCTGGCCCTTGGGACCCACGCAGGCGCCGATGGGGTCCACGTTCTCGTCAGCAGACCAGACGGCCATCTTGGTGCGGCTGCCGGCTTCCCGGGCGATGGACTTCACCTCCACGGTGCCGTCATAGATCTCGGGGACTTCCAGCTCGAACAGGCGCTTGACCAGGCCGGGATGAGTCCGGGAAATGAGAATCTGAGGGCCGCGGGTGGAGCGGCGGACATCCACCACATACACCTTCACGTGCTGGCCCTCCACCAGTTCCTCGCCGGGGACCTGCTCGCCGGAGAGCAGCAGGGCCTCGGTGGACTCCGTGCCGGTGCCGATCCGCAGGGACACGGCGTTGGTGCGGGGGTCGATCCGGGTCACCACGCCGGTGAGGATCTCGTGCTGCTTGGAGTTGAACTCGTCATATACCATGCCCCGCTCGGCCTCCCGGAGGCCCTGGATAATGACCTGCTTGCCGTTGCCGGCGGCGATGCGGCCAAACTCCGTGTTGTCCACAGGGATGTTCACCACGTCGCCGATCTCGTATTTGGCGGAAATGGTCTTGGCCTCCTCAACGGGGATCTCGTTGAAGGGGTCCACATAGTCCTCCTCCGCCACCACGTTCTTCTGCACGTACATCTTCAGCCGCTGGTGTTCCTCATCCACGTCCACAATGACGTTTTCCACGTCCTTGTGGTCCCGCTTGTAGGCGGTGGTGACAGCCTGGATGATCTTATCCATCATGAAGGTCTGGGGGATGCCCCGTTCCTTTTCCAGCATAGCCAGAGCTGCGAAGATCTCCGGGATGTTCATACCCGCGGGTTCCTTCACCTTTTTCTTGCCTTTCATTGCGATTCTCCTTTTTACTTTATACGTCTTTTTTTGAGACAGGGATAACAGATTAAAATTCCACCCGCAGGCGGCACAGGGCCACATCCTTCTTGCCGAAGGTATAGGCAGTGCCGTTGAGGTCCACAGTGAGAGAACCGTCGGCCTCGTTGTAGGCGGTCAGGGTGCCGGGGAATTCCTTGCGGCCGTCCACCGGCTTGTAGAGCTTCACCAGCACGGGGCTGTTCAGATACCGCTGGAAGTCGGCGGGACGCTTCAGCACCCGCTCGGCGCCGGCGGAGCCTACCTCTAAGGTATAGCTGCCTTCGATGGGGTCGGCCTCGTCCAGCAGATCGCTGAGGGCACGGGAGATATTCTCACAGTCCAGAATATCCACGCCGCCCTCCTTATCAATGAGGACCCGGAGGTACCAGGTGCCGGCCTCCTTCACATATTCCACGTCCCACAGGGAGCAGCCCTGCTCTTCCACGATGGGTGCCGCCAGACGGGCGGTGAGATCGGTGACCTTTTCCATGGGATTCTCCTTTCGGTTTTTCGTTTGCGGCGGAGTGCGGATGCCACAAAAAAGAGCGGACCTTGCGGTCCACTCACAACTTACACTCCTTTAATATGTATTAAGATAACACACTTTATGATAAATTGCAAGGGCGTTTCCGGACTTTTTTGAAAAAATCACGCTGATTTTTTACAATTTTCGGCCAGTTCCGGAGAAAAAACCCCGGAACCGCCGAAAAACAGTCAACGCACCCGGCAGCCGCCCCACTCCACCGCCGTGAAGCCGGTGCGCTCCGGAGCGGTAAGGCTCTGGGCGGGGATCTCCAAGAACTTGTCCAAGGGCTTCCAGGCCATGAATACCCGCAGCAGGGTATCCGGGGGCGGGTCGATGGTCAGCTTTGCCGCCTGCGTATAGCGGTCCGACTGGAAGGCGATGAGATTATAGGGATTCTTCTGCATCTGGGGCAGCCAGTAGACGATGAACTCGTTGGCCTCCCGCCGGGTGAGGCCCAGCTGGGCCAGCGCATCCTCCAAAAAGGCAGCGGTGTCGGTTCCTGCCACGCAGAAGCCTTGGGAGAAGTCATACGCGATGGTATCCGTACCCTCCCAGTAGAGATAGCTGTAAGTCTGTCCGGCATCGTCTGTCAGAGTCCCATCCGGGCAGGCAGTCACTGCCCAGCCGTCGCCGTAGGCAGGATAGGTGCAGGTCAATGCTCCGGCGTAGTCCAGCTTTACCGTGACGGCGGTCTCCTCCTCCGGATAGAGGTAGATCACCGGCTTGGCGGCGGCCTGTTCTTCCCGGCAGGCCGACAGGCTCAGCATGCAGGCCAGCGCCAGAAGCGCTGCGAAAAACCGTTTCATAAAGAAGCGCTCCTTTCTGTTCCATGAACCGAGGGGTTGACCCCATTCTACCTGTATAGACGGGAAAAAGGGCGGTTTGGTTCCGCACGGAAGCAAAAAAACAGAGCGGACTTCTCAAAAGAAGTCCGCTCTGCTTCACGCGGTAAAGAACATGGCCAGAATGGAGGTGATGATGCCGCAGACACATAGAGCGATGGAGCTCATGGCGCCCTGAAGAGGACCAATCTCCAGCGCCTTGCTGGTGCCTACCGCATGGCTGCACGCGCCGATGGCCACGCCCTCCACCACCGGGTCGGTGACATGGAACACCTTGGCAAACAGCGGGGCCAGCATAGCGCCCTCAATCCCGGTGATAATGACTGATGCCGCAGTCAGAGCCGGAAGGCCACCGCTGCTCTCCGCAATGCTGACGGCGATGGCCGTCGTGACACTTTTGGGCAGCAGGGAATTCAACAGGGAGGCCTCCGCCTGAAACAGGCGGCAGAGCACCTGCACCAATAGCATGCTCACGAGACTACCCACAAAGCAGCCCAGCACCACCGGCCAGAAGTGCCGCTTCAGAATGGCCCGCTGCTGGTAGATGTTCAGAGCCAGAACGGCGGTGGCGGGAGCCAGCAGCAGTTTGATAATGCTGCCGCCGGCGTTGTAGTTGTCCAGAGGGATGTGGAACAGCAGCATGATCCCGATGACCAGCAGACTGGCCACCAGCACCGGATTGCAGATCAGAAGCCCCGTCCGCTTCTGGAACCGGACGGCCAGATACCAGCAGAGCAGCGTCACGCCGAGACCGAAAAAGGGCGTGGAAGTCAGCGTATCAATCATGGGACGCCTCCTTTGCATGAAACAGCTTCATCAGCAGCCGGACGCTCCAGGCTGTTGCCGCGTACACCAGCGGTGTGCTGACAAGGGAGACCACCAGAAAGGGGACAAACTGCAGCTTCAGCACGTCCAGATATTCCAGAGTTCCCACCACGGAGGGAATGAAAAACAGCCCCATATTGTCGATGAGAAAGTGGGAGGTCCCCTGGATCGTCCGCTCCTTGACCCCGCCGCTGAGCAGCAAGATCAACAGCAGGATCAGGCTGATGACACTGGCGGGCAGTGTAAAGGGCAGCAGCGCCGCGATCCATTCACCTGCCATACAGATGAGAAATACAATACAAAATTCTACAATCAGATTCATAACGATCACCTCGGTAAAAAGCACTCCTCAGTTTATGCGCGGCGGCCGGGGAAGTCAATGTGAGAAACAGAGAAAGAAACGGTATTTTTTCGCAGATTTTTAGCAGGAAAAAGCCGACGGGGCGAAACTGCTGCTTCGCCCCGCCGGATCAGTTTTCGATTTTTTAAAACCGGGAGCCGCTTGGCTGTTCTCCGGTAAGGGGAGTGAACCGTCATTTCCGCCGGAGAGCGGCCAGCAGGCAGGCACCCAGAAAAACTGCCAGGTCTGCCGCCACCACCGTTGCCCCCACAGGAGTAGAAAAGCCAAAGGAGATGGTGAGTCCCACGCAGAAGCACACCACGGAGGTCACGGCGGCGCAGAGGATCACGCCACGGAAGCTCTTGAACAGCCGCATGGCGGTCAGAGCCGGGAAGATCACCAGCGAGGAGATGAGCATAGCGCCCATCATCCGCATTCCCAGCACGATGGTCAGGGCCGTGAGGATGGCCAGCAGGGTGTTGCAGGTGTCCACCTTCAACCCGGTGGCCCGGGAGAAGCTCTCGTCAAAGGTGACGGCGAAGATCTGGTGGTAAAAAAGCAGGTACAGCGCCAGCACCGTTACCGACAGCACTACGGAGAGAGCCACATCCCCCTTTGTCATGGCCAGCACACTGCCGAACATATAGTTGTCCACATCGGTGGTCATGCCGGTGGTCCGGGAGATCACCAGAATACCGATGGCCAGCGCCGAAGCACTGACGGCGGCGATGGCGGCGTCGCTGTTCCAGTGGGGATGGCTGGCCATCCGCAGTAGGAAGAAGGCCGCTAAAATGACTACCGGAATGGAGAAATACAACGGCGTTACCCCCAGCGCCACGGCGATGGCCAGCGTACCGAAGGAGACGTGGCTCAGGCCGTCACCGATCATGGAGTACCGTTTCAGAACCAGCGGAACGCCTAACAGGGCAGCGCACAGGCTCACCAGCACACCGGCGATCAAGGCCCTTTGCATAAAGGGGTAAGAAAACATCTGTAAAATATTCATGATTCCAGTTCCTCCCGGAAGCGGCGGCCCTGGGGACTCGCCAGATAGTCGGATGCCGTGCCGGTAAAGAGGCCCTTTCGTCCGATGTGCAGTACTGTGCGGGCGCTTTTCAGCGCTGCCTTCAAATCGTGAGTCACCATCACGATGGC
>DXUR01000015.1 GCA_019417795.1 Clostridiales bacterium
GGCTGAAGGAATCCAAATGAAAAACCGTGTGCTGACCTTGCGGTCAGCACACGGTTTTCTTTGTCTATTGCGAGGCAGATTTTAAACCGCCCGCGTCTTTGATACGCCATCAAAACGCAGCTTTCTCCCATTCAATCAGGATCTCCGCCAGCTCAGGCGTCAGCCGCTTGCGGCACTCCTGCCGCAGTTCCTTCGGCACGCCGTAGAATGCCTCAGCGATGCTGCCGGTGATGGCGGCGAGGGTGTCGCTGTCACCGCCGAGGGACACCGCCGTGCGGAGAGCATCCTCAAAATCTGTGCTTTCCAGAAACGCAGTGATAGCCTGCGGCACGGTCTCCCGACAGCTCTCCACATGATGATAGGTTGGACGGATCTCATCGCAGGTACGGCTGAGATCATAACCAAACTTGCGCTCCACATGTGCCTTGATCTCCGCCCTACTATGACCGGTACGGGCGAGGAAGATCACCGCAGCAACAGCCTGCGCACCTTTGATGCCTTCCGGATGATCATGCGTCACCTCGGCGGTGAGCCGCGCCAGACGCAGCGTTTCCGCCATGTCCTTCGCCAGCCATGCGGCAGATGACACCCGCATGGCGCTGCCATTGCCGTAGCTCTGGTAGGGCTGCGGGTCGTCCTCATAGAGCCAGTCGCCAAAATGGGTGCCATAGCCCCGGTCGGGGTAGGCACGGCCCAGTTGCTGCATCTCCCGCACCAGTGCTGCTTTGATGGCGGCATCGTCTTGCCCACGGGTGCTGAGTAGGGCCTTTGCCACAGCCAGCGTCATCACCGTATCGTCGGTAAATTCGGAACGCTGGCTGAATAACGGAAAGTCCTTGGCCTTGTAGTTGTTGCAGTCAAACTCGTAGGGGCTGCCCACGATGTCGCCTAAAATCGCTCCGTACATTTTATCATCTCCCACGTCTTTGCACGTCTTCGTCGATACGGCGCTTCCAGTCGGCGCTAAGCGGCCGGGCGGCGCGGACGCTGCACACCGCCTCACTGATAACCTCGTAATTCAGCGCCGTGCCCGCCTCGTCGCACTTGTAGTTCACTGCACAATCAGCGCCGATACCGAAGCGTGCCGCCTCCTTGACTGCGTCGATGTTTGCGCCGAGGAACAGGAATTCCCAGCCGTATCTCTCCTTCTGCCGTTCAATCATACGGCGCACTCGCTCGTAATCGTAGCGGCGGCTGGCGTTTTCGTAGCCGTCGGTGGTGATGATGAACATCGTCTTCTCTGGCACGTCCTCCCGGCGGGCGTACTTGTGGATGTTGCCGATGTGGTGGATGGCGCCGCCCACGGCATCCAGCAGCGCCGTGCAGCCGCGGGTGAAATACTCCTTTTCCGTCAGGGGCGGCACCTCGCTCAGCGGCAGGCGGTCATGGATGACCGTGCTGTCGTTGGCGAAAAGCACCGTGGAGACCAGCGTCTCGCCTGCCTCCCTCTTTTGCTGTGCAAGCATGGAGTTGAAGCCGCCGATGGTGTCCGATTCCAGCCCCGACATGGAGCCGCTGCGGTCAAGAATAAAAACCAGTTCTGTCATAAGGAAAGCCCTCCTTCGTTTGATTACGCTCACATGGTAGCGCATCCGAAGGATGGTTTGGTCGCCTGTAGGGCGACATTTACGAAGTTTTCAGACGTTCCGCCCACTCAGCTTCTTTGAAGCCAACCAGCACGAAGTCATTGCCCACCAGCAGCGGGCGCTTGACCAACATCCCGTCTGCCGCAAGGAGCTTCAGCATCTCGTCCTCGTTCATGGTGGGGAGCTTATCCTTCAACGCCATGGATTTATAGAGGAGGCCACTTGTGTTGAAGAATTTCTTGAGCGGCAGCCCGCTGCGCCGATGCCACGCAGACAGTTCCTCATAAGTGGGATGTTCCATTTTGATGTCCCGGAATGTATAGGAAATGCCGTTCTCGTCCAGCCACTTCTGCGCCTTCTGGCAGGTGGTGCATTTGGGGTAGCAGATAAAAGTCATGGTGTTACGCTCCTGATAGTCTTTATGTAGTTGGTCACCTCGCACTTACAATTCAGCCAGAACATACTCTTTCAGCACATCTCGCATTTTCACAACGAGGTCAATGGATTTATTCATAAGCTCCGGATAGTTTTCATGATTTTTGAAATCCAATCCCTTGATATATGTGCAAATCAGAGAGGATTTTTTGTTGTCCAGCCTCTCCCATGACAGCGCCATTCCCATCGCCGCTTCTATTTCTGTCTTGTGCTGCTTCATATAGTCAAAGCGTTCCTTGTTGTCAGCAATCCACAGCCCAACTCTTATCTTATGCTCTTTGTTGACCAAGTCGATTGAAATTTGACATTCCGATGAACCAACTGCAACAGAATACCAATGATCCGTGGTCGCTTTACGCTTGTTAAAAGGCTTGCCGCGCTGCTCAAGAATATCGTTGAACTGCGTCCAAAACTCCAATCTGCAGCCCTGAGACTCGTTCATCCCCTTATCCTGTGAAATGCGTTTCACAATTTTTGCAAAATCGTTGGGTTGCTCAATAATCTTAAATTGCGGTGCAGGCTCTGAATCGCCTATCTTGTAGGCATGGATCTCTATCAAGAAAAAGGAAATGCTATCATCTGTGTGTTTGTTGAGCCACTCGATGGCGCTTGCGTGTTCATCACGCGCGGCAGCAACTACCCACACAACAACAGAAGCGTCAAGACCGGATGCATAGGTCAATATTTTCCCTAAGTGGTCATGGTTGGTCTGTTCAAGCTGATTTTCAATGAGCACGACTTTCCCTGTGATCTCATCTCTGCATAGAATATCGCAACGATAACTACCAACAAGCCTTTCTGTTTCAATATCCGTTAGCGACAAGTTAAGTACATTTCCAAGCTCTTGAATGTTCTCTTCCGCAGCAAGCCACTTTGAAAAATCATATTGTTCATGCGGCCAGACTTTTCTTATATCGACCTCGTGCAGTTTTCCGAGTTTCATTTTTCTTTTCCTCCCTTCACGTCTATGCTCCCAACAAACTCTGATCAAAGGCGAACAGCGCCTCGTTGATCTCGAAGATGTCGTACTTCTTCTGCCTGATGAAATA
Organism: Clostridiales bacterium; assembly: GCA_019417795.1. The sequence goes on from DXUR01000015.1 coordinate 3,071, forward strand.
CTCAATAATGACGTCGAACTTGCTGCTGGCGCTGAGAGCGTAGCCCGCGCGGGCGATGAGGTCACGGGTCTCCGGCAGGCTCAGCTCAAGCGCGATGGCGAAGGCCACCGCCGTGGGCTTGGATGGCTTGTAGTCCGGGTTGTTGCGGATTTTCGAGAACAGCTTGCGGTCTACGTTGGCTTTCTTATATATCTCGGAATCCTTTTTGCCGCTTCGGTCGATGAGCTTCAACAGGGTTTCCGAGAAACCGGCGTCCAGATGTGCCAGCAGACTGTCCAAGCCGTCGGCAGACATAGGCGCTGCCGCTGCACCGGCAGACAACGCTCGACCTTCGAGAACGCTCATCCGGCGCATCCGCTCCCGGCGGGAGTCGGTGTGGACATCCACATAGTGGTCGTCGATGTAGGCAGCGATGTCCGCGAAGAGCTTATTGCCAATCGCATACGCCGCGCGGCTGAAAATGACAAGATACACCGTCATGTCGTTTTCCGCGAGAAATTCGCTGATGGTGTCCACCGCCACGCGGAGCGCCTGATCCTTGGGATAGCCAAAAACGCCGGAGGAGATCAGCGGGAAGGCAACCGTCTCACAGCCGTGCTTCTTCGCCAGCGCAAGGCTTGAGCGATAGCAGGAGGCGAGTTGTTCCCGCTCGCCGTACTTACCGCCGTTCCACACGGGGCCGACTGTGTGGATCACATATTTGCACGGCAGGCGGTACGCGCCGGTGAGCTTGGCCTCGCCGGTCCGGCAGCCGCCCAGCGTCCGGCACTCTTGGAGCAGCTCCGGTCCCGCCGCGCGGTGGATGCAGCCATCCACGCCGCCTCCGCCCAGCAGCGTTTCGTTCGCCGCATTGACGATAGCGTCCACCTTCATTTTTGTAATATCATTGCGAACAATTTCAAGAGGCATGGTTCTATCCCTCAATTTCTATCATTCAAAATCAAGTCAATGCGCCGTTGTTCTCCAGCTTTTCCACTTCGGACAGTTCTTCCCAATCCTCACGATTTCCGCACCTGCGAAGGTAATCGTGGCCGCCGTCCACGGCGCAGGAGCCACAACTGCAAAACTTGAAATCATGGACAGTTTTGCTTTCGATGATATCTCCGCATTTCTTACATCTGATTGCGTTCCTGATAATTTTCGGCATGATCATTCTCCCTTTAGTGCATTTTTGAGTTTCCCTTTTTCCCCACTGCCATCTGTGCGCAGTCGCAGCAGCGGGACGCCGCACTTCTCCAGAATGAAGTTCTTTTTCGCGTCCCGCACTGCCTGCTTGCTCCCAGATTTATGAGATCCGCCATCCGCTTTAATCGTCAGCACGCACTTTGCTGATTAGGTCGCAAGTTAGTTCAAAGTTGGTCCCAAGTCAGTTCCAAGTTGGTTCCAAGATTTGTTAGTGTTTTGGATTATTTGGACGCAAACCACCTTGCGGCACTTGTTGTTCCTTCGCAGAAAACCTTCCCGCTTTCACGCAATTCTCTCATCAAAACGCGGATTTGGTTTCGATCAAGCCCCGGCAAAACTTGCTGCAATTCTTTGAACGGAGTACCGACTTCGTTGTTCTGCCGAATGTGCTTTAACAGCAGTTCCTTGTTGGTATCTCGATCCAGGCCGACATACCTTGTATACACGCCAGTTTTCCCGTTGCTGCATAGAGACTTCTGTCAAGAACATACTTCTTGCGACCGATATGCTCGACAATGCCCATCTCGATCAGCCGGTTCAAACGGGACTGCATCTTCTCGTTCAGCGGTCTTTTGTTTCGTTGCAATCTGATTGGTGAGCATTCATCCTTTGTCCACGGCACTGTCGAGACCTACTTGCAATTCTTTCGCGTCTTGAGCTGGTATAGCGGCATAATCTGAATAATCATATATTTTGCATTTATCGGCATCGGTTTGACTCCATACATCATCAAAGAAGTCATCAATTAGCATTGGAGACTCAACACTCGGAATTATATGGTGACTTTTTCCAACAGAATTGACAGAGGTGCCAAGAGACCACACGCGAGTTTTATTGAGCTGGTATTTAATCATCCAAATACACAAACGATTGAGGAGCTGATTGAATATTAAAGTCCGCTAAAGATTTTGAAGTCTCATACCTTTTAAATGAGCCAAGGGCAAAAGCATATGCAGTCGTGCATCCACTAAAGTACTCTCTATACTTCAATCTGCTAATACCAGCATTTGCCTTTGTACTGTTCCAGAGCGGCGTAGGTTTCATCTTGATCGTTTTTACAACTTCAACCTCGCCAATAACCGCTTGTTCTGGAGCAGAGGAATACACAACAATCTTTGATACCTCTTTTTTAGGAATACGTTTTCGGTACTCATAGTGTTTCTGCCCGTCAAATATTTTATTGGCATATTCTGGTTTGATAGATAGTAGAATCGTGGCCATGCCTCATTGCCTTTCAAAGTGTATTTTTGTTTGCGATTTGGCTAAAATCGTGTCAAAATCTGCGTCAGAAATATGATCAAATGGTCTTGGTCCGCTATATTGTGGTATGATTCCACTACTCCATAATTCGCCTAAAGTAATTCGTTTTGTAAGGCTTTTTATAAAGATGAATTTAACAACCAGAAGTTTTTCACTGTGCTTTTCCCAAAGCTGATTTAGCGTTTCGGGGCTAAAGACTGTCCGGTTTTCACAGTATTTGAGGTAATCCTCTTTGCTTGAAAAGTTATATCGCACTTCATCAACAACACAAATCGTACTGACAACAGATTCATACGCTTTTCTTCTTGGCGTTATCCCCTTCCGGTAAATAACAAGCAAGTCGCCCGGACGCATATCCCGTTTATATGAGAGAGAAATATACACTTTTTGCAGTGCATAGCGATGAGCTTTGTCTCCCAGATAATCAAAGTTTCCTTCGGTTCTCAATTGCGAGTCTGGAAATAACGGAGTATGGTATTGTGCTTCAATCGGAAGAAAGAATTTCTGCACATCGTATCTGATATTGGGAAAATTCTCTTTAACCGATTTTGATTTATCATAACCGGCCATTTTCTTAACGAGCACAACTTCTTCACCGTTGTCATTTCTCTTAATGCCATATTCATAGAACCCCCATCGAACCAGCAAATCATATAGCGTCCTTAATTCGGGACGGTTCATATATAGTGTAACATATATCTCCTCCACATTGCGTTCAATGGCATTGTCAAAAATAATCTTGATGAATCGTTCACCAAGCCTAAAGCCAGAAGCTTCAACCTTGAATGTCCCAACTTTTAATCTTCGCTTAGGTCGAAAAATTGGCGCAATGTCACTGTAATTTTCCTCTTCTGTTTCAGTTTTGAGATATAGAAATCCAAGTATTGCGCCTGTGTCCGTTCGACATACATAGGCTTCTTCATTGCTCTTTCTTATAAACCAATTCTCGAATCCCGTATATGCTTCACGGAAAGTAGCAAAAAACGGGTCTGCCACATCAATATTACCAAACAGCTCCTTTTTGACTGCAAGTACCTTATAGTCTATAAGATCAGGATTTTCATTGGTACATTTTTCAATGAACGAGTTGATTGTAAATACACGCTCTGACAGCCCTAATCTATCTGCTTTTAAGCGCATACGACGGTCTTCTGTGATTAGAATATCTGCCCTTTTGCAATACAATTCGCATAGAAGTTGATTGTCAATTTGATCGTTGGCTGTTTTAGGTGTGTCACTGAGCAGTGCGGTAAATTCCGCCGTCTGCGGCGCAATGCATCGCATCTCTGTATAAGCATCAATTTTTGCATCATACAGCGATTGCATTTGTGGGTTGCGATATTTACGAAGTTCAGCTATAGAGTATGGATGAATCAGCTTTTCATAGTGCAGTTTGTCGAGCCAGTAGAATAGTTTCCCGATAGTAAAGCTTGTCGCTTTAGTATTTTCTCTATGTATAATGACATTCGTATCGAGTAGCGCTCGCATTTACTCACCCCCCAGGACATATTCTCTAACTTGCTGCACATCGGAATCGTCAAATAACATCTGATGGATGTAAAGTGGGAGACCTAATTGCTTTGTAATCTTTTCACATTGCATCTTTTCACTTTGTTTTAGGGATTTCAATGCATCAAGTGGATAGCAACAGGAATCTCTATACCGAAGATTTTCACAAACTTTAGTCACATCTGATTCAAGTAAAACCACTTTCGCAATTGGCATTAACGAAAAAACAGACTCAGGCAGCCTTTCAACATTAAATGATTTATCAAAAATGCAGAAGTGACCCGCTAATATAAATGTCTTATCCTTCTGTAGCCTTTCATTCACCGCCGTAACCAGAATATCCTGATTTTTTTCCTTGTTCACTACAGTTTTGTTACGACCATAAATTTCTCCATTGATTGCGCTTATCAAGTCACCAGCTGAATAGCAGGGGATTCCAATGGAGATACTAAGTCTTTCACACAAGGTGCTTTTTCCCACGCCATAGATTCCCGCAACAAAAATTATGCCATCTTTCATTGTTATCCCCCTTTTGAAAATGTAATAAGTTTGGGTTAGCCCATCCTCATCTCCCGATACACTACATCGGCCAATGCGCTCATAATGGCATTGTACTTGTGCTGATCCTCAAAGAGCGAGGTATAGGTATCCTGCGATTCCAGATAGCTGTCCTGGGCCGCTGCACCGAAGGCCTTAGGGAAAATGCTTTCCACAAAAATCTGCGGATCTGAGGTCTGCGCCATCTTGGTCAGCTTCTTGTCGGCCATCAGACGGCTGCGCAGAGCCGTCAGCAGCACTTTGTCTCCCTCGGTGAATTCACCCTTGTACTTTTCGTTGATCTTGGCGATGATCTCATCCAGCGGCGACTTTGTGTCCAGTCCCATTGCACCCTTTTGCTTGGCCGGTTCGTACACGCCCTTCACCTGTTCCAGCTCAATGCTTCCGGCGAAGGTCTTTTGCAGCTTGTAGTATTCCAGCTTCAACTTACCCTCAAGGTCAACCATATCCGTGGTTTCCGCAGGCAGCAAATTAATCAGATAACAACAGAACGCATATTCCTTATGCAGCTCCTTATCGAACATCCGCAGGATCTGGGAAATATAGCCATACCACTTAATGAGATTGCGCACCTGACGGCGGAACTGATACCGCTCGTTGGGCGTTTTTTGATTATAACGGTCTGCCACCGGCTTCAACACACTGGTCATTCGCCCCATCGCCCGGGCATCCTGCCGGCCTGTGCTGAAATACTCCTTGGCAAAAGCCTCAATATCTGCATCGTTATAGACCGCAAATCCCCGCAGCTCTTTCTGCGTCTGATAGATCAGGTCAGCGTTGACCTCCTGCGAAAGCGAGGTTTCTTGATAGAACGGCTGAAACGCCTCCAAAATGTCCTCTTTCTTGTTGGCAAAATCGAGAACGAAAGTGTCCACCTTGCCGGTGCAGGTGCGATTCAATCTGGACAGCGTCTGCACCGCCTTGACACCCTTCAGCTTCTTGTCCACGATCATCGTGTGCAGCAGCGGCTCGTCAAAGCCAGTTTGGTACTTCTCGGCAACGATCAGCACATTGAAATGGTCGTGGAACTCCGCCTTGGTCTGCGTTTCGGCGATGTGCGTTCCATCCGCACGAACATTCAGCTTCGGCTCGGTATACTCTTCATCACCGTCCTGCACAGCACCCGAAAAGGCCACCAGCACCTGCACATCGTTGTACTTCTGCTCCTCTATGTAGCGCTTGACCTCGTGGTAGTAGCGCACTGCCGCAAGGCGGGACGAGGTAATGACCATCATTTTACCCCTGCCGCCGATCTTGTTTCGGGTGGTTTCCCGGAAGGTCTCCACGATGATCTGTGCCTTTTGGGAGATGTTATACGGATGCAGCTCCTGATATTTGCGGATCACCTTAGCCGCACGGCTGGCGGGCACATCCGGGTTATCTTCGGAGGTTTTGACGATTTTGAAGCAGGTGTCATAGGTCATATAGTTCTGGAGCACATCCAGAATAAAGCCTTCCTCAATGGCCTGCCGCATGCTGTAAATGTGGAACGGATGAAAGCTGCCGTCCTCATATTCCGTTCCGAACAATTCCAGCGTCTTGTCCTTGGGCGTTGCGGTAAAGGCAAAGAAGGACAGATTCTTATGCCGCCCCTGAACGGTCATTTCCCGCATCAGACGGTCGTCCGGGTCCAGCTCTTCTTCGGCCTTACCTTCGATCTCAGCGTATTCCCGCAGAGCGTCCTCGGTATCTGCAAGGGCGGCTTTCAGTTTCAGAGCCGAGCTGCCGGTCTGGGAGGAATGAGCCTCGTCTACGATAATCGCAAAGTTCCGTCCCACTACTTTATCCACTTCCTGATAGATGACCGGGAACTTCTGCAAGGTGGTGACGATAATGCGCACGCCGCCGTTGATGGCGTCCCGCAGGTCCTTGGAGGTCTTATCTTCCCCGATGGTCTCAATGGCGCCGAGGGTGTGGTCAAATCCGGAAATGGTCTCCTGCAGCTGCGCATCCAGCACGGTGCGGTCGGTAACGACGACCACGCTGGAGAACACCGGCTTGTTTTCCTCATTGAACAGCGAGGCCAGCCGGTAAGCCGTCCACGCAATGGAGTTGGACTTGCCGCTTCCGGCGCTGTGCTGGATCAGGTAATTATGCCCCGCTCCGTTCTGCCTGACATCGGCCAGCAGCTTGCGCACCACATCCAGCTGATGATAGCGCGGAAAAATCAGCGTTTTGCCGTCCTTCAGGTTCATAAACTTCTGGACAATGTCCATCATACTGTCCTTCTGAAAGACATTCTCCCACAGATACGCTGTCGGGTAACCGTTTGGGTTTGCCGGATTGCCCTTGCCGCCGTCGTTTCCGGCTCCGTTGGAGCCCTGGTTAAAGGGCAGGAAATAGGTGTTCTTTCCGGCGAGCTTTGTGGTCATCCACACCTCGGTGTGATCCACACAAAAATAGGCCAGAATACGCTTGTTGAATTGGAAGCAAAGCTCCCGCGGGTCGCGGTCATACATCCACTGCCGCTTGGCATCATCCACCGTTTGTCCGGTGTACTGGTTTTTTAATTCAAAAGCGAATACCGGGATGCCGTTGAGCACCAGCACCATATCCACGCTCTTTTTTGTATCGGCGGAGAAGTACCACTGGCGATAGCACTCGATGGTGTTTGCCGCCCACTGGGCAGCCGCCGCCTGATTCAAGGCAGACTCCGGCTTAAAATAGCACACCCGAAAACGCAGTCCACGGTGCTTGAAGCCGTGGCGCAGGACAGAGAGCAGCCCCTCCGTCTCGCAGGCGGTGTTGAACGCCGTGCAGAATTTCCGCACCGGGTCCACCTGATTGGCGTTTTCAAATCGCGCCCACTCCTTGGGCTGGGTACGCTGGACAAAGTCGATCAGGGTATTTACATAGAGCCCCTGTTTGGCGTCATAGGTGTCTGCACCCTTGGTATATCCGCCCGCCGGGGAGAGAAAGAAGGATTCTATATCCGCTTCAAAACGCTTTTCGGTGGTGATCATAATTCGTTCCCCTTATGTAAAGTTATCCTCTGTTGTGCTTGTTGAAATACGCAGCGATAACTGCACAAAACTCTGCCGTTGCCTGCTGCTGATAGGCAGGCTCAATTTTGTCGCAGCCGTCCAGAAAATCAGACAGTGCCTTCGCTGTGTCCTGTACCTGCTTGACCTGTGAAAAATGGTGCTGCATTTGCGCCTGCTGCTGAATATAGTCATAGTTCCAAATGTTGTAGAATGGATTCATTTATACGACCTCCTTCTTGCCCGTCACATACTCATAAATCAGAGATTTCTTGTAGTTTTCGATTTCGGTGAGGTATTGCTGTTTCTTGGCAATCAAAGCATCAATGTCTGCGCATTTCGTATTTAAATACTCGGCAATTTCAAGCTGCTCGGACTTTTGAACTACGACTGGAACAAACAAATCTCGTATTCGCTCAACATTCAAATTTAATTGTGTACTTTTAATCGCTGTGCGTACGAATTCTGGTTTCATCGCTTTGAAGATATAGTATAGATACTCATCATTGATATCTGCATTTGGAATAAATCCGACTACACTATCAGGGAAAAAAGCGTCAAATCCAAGAATGGCTGCATCTCCAACATTAGCGGCAATCGTCATTGTGAGAGTTCCTTTGGGAAAACACTTGCTAACACTTTTTCCAAGTCCGTTTAGCGTCTGGCTATACGACTCAATGTATTTTTGAGCGCCTGCAACATCTCCAGTTTGGATAAAGGGATATTCACCACCGTAATACCTCTCATCATTTCTTGGCCGGTGGTTAAATATTCCTCTTGAGATAGAAGTAACATACTTAACTTTCTTGCAGTCCCATTCTTTCGGAATGTCCCCAATCCATTCAATGCCGCTGTTCTTCATCGGCCTGTCGCCACGGATGCCCTTGGTGACAGCCTGCGTAATGACCGCCTGTTTCAGCTTTTTGTATTCTTCAATGGACGCGCGGGTCTTTTCCAATACAGCGTCGATTTCGGCGCACTCTGCATCCAAAAAGGCCGCAATGCGCTCCTGCTCCGGTACTGAGGGTGCAAGAATCTTTAACCATTTGACACCGTCCCAATTTAGTCCCTGCCTTACGCCTGCACCCATACCATAAAAGCCTTTTGCAATGTCAAAAGAGTGCAGGTAGTAGTACAAGTATTTAGGGCAGAAATTGCTGCGATTTCTTATTGTCAAATACGCTGAAGTAATAATACCTCGTTCTTCTGCAAGGCCGACCCTTAAACTTGTATGGTCGTTTTGGAGATCTGTGAGCCTTAAAACGATGTCGTCTTTTTCAATAATGTTATATCCATCAAAGCTTTCCGGCAACAGTCCCTCAACCGTGTCAATGCTCTTTCGCTTCACTTTACCATAGCTTAGTGAAAGCAAATTTTTCTCCTGCAACCCAGTATTTTTGCATTTCACTTGCAGGAAAATCTGAGCAATAGTGTTCATTTTCCACGCCCGTGGCATTGCTCCAATCCAAGCAATCCCGCTGTCTTTCATTTCACGCATCTGCCGTCAGCCCTCCTTATGGAACAGTGTGTTCAGGCTGTCGGCAATTTCACGCTCCAGCTTTTGAATCCGCTCCACAATGTCGTCCACCGGCTCCGGTGGCTGATACTCGTAGAAATAGCGGGTCATCGGAATTTCATAGCCCACCTTGGTCTTGCTCTTGTCGATCCACGCATCCGGGGCGTAGGGCAGGACTTCCCGTGCAAAATAAGCGTCAATATCCTGCACCAGCGGTACATTTTCGGTGTCCCGCAGGGCAGTGTCCGCCACCGGCTTGCCCCGCTTCATCACGATCTCGCCGTTTTCGTCCCGCTGCGGACGCTCCACCACAATTTTGTTGTAGCCGAACTCCTCACTGCCGAAAATCTTGCTCTCGCAATACATGCCAGATTTATCCCCAAACACAGCATTGTTCCGGTATTCGCCGTAGGCCTGCACAATCAGTTCCCGGCAATGGTCGCTGATGTCGTTGCGCTTGGTGCCGATGGCTTTGCGGCGCTGTTCATAGCAGTGGGACGCGTCAATGAGCTGCACCTTGCCGCAGCGGTAGGCGGGCTTGTCCTTGCACAGCACCCAGATATAGGTGGAGATGCCGGTGTTCATAAACTGGTCGGTGGAAAGCTGAACAATGGCGTCCAGCCAATCGTTTTCCAAGATATACTGGCGGATGTTGCTGGGGCCGCTCCCGGCATCACCGGCAAACAGAGGCGAGCCGTTCTGAATGATCGCCATTTTGCCTCCCGGCGCCAGCTTGGACAGACCGTTGAGCACAAAAAGCTGCTGTCCGTCGCTGATTTTCGGCAGACCGGGCGCAAATCGCCCCAGCTCGCCCTTGGCAGCTTCGGTCTCCACCGCCTTCTGTTCCCGCTTCCAGTCGATGCCGAAGGGCGGATTGGAAATGCAGTACCGGAAGGTGAAGCCCGGGAACTGATCGTCGGAGAGCGTATCACCGAACCGCATATTATTGGGGTCGCCGCCACGGATCATCATATCCGCCTTTGCAATGGCGAAGGTGGAGGGGTTGAACTCCTGTCCGAAGCAAGTCACCTCCACATCGCTGTTCAGCTCGTGGATGCGCTCCTCCATACAGGAAAGCATCTGTGAGGTGCCCATCGTCATGTCGTACACGGTCACATTGCCGTCATCCAGCTTGGCATCGCACAGCAGCAGGTCGGTCATCAGATAGATGATGTCCCGACTGGTGAAGTGCGCTCCGGCCTCCTCGCCAAAGGACTCGGAGAAACGCTTGACGAGATCCTCAAAGATATAGCCGCAGTCCACGGCGCTGATCTTATCCGGGCCGAGGTAGCCTTTGGGGGAGTTGAACTCCTTGATGACCAGATACAGGCTGTTGCACTCCACCATACGGCGGATGATGTTGTCAAAATCGAACTTGGTCAGCACATCCTGCACATTGCCGGAGAACCCGGCCAGATAGTCCCGGAAATTTGCTTCAATGTTGTCCGGATCGGCCAGCAGGCTCTCAAAAGTGAAGCGGCTGGTGTTATAGAACTGATAGCCGGAAGCACGGGTCAGAAAACCGTCGATAACCGCCAGCTTCTTAACCTTTTCATATTGCTCGATCACCGCATCGTGGGTGGGCAGCAGGCAGTCGTGAAACCGCTTGACCACCGTCATCGGCAGGATCACAAGGCCATATTCGTGGGGCTTGAACGGCCCGCGAAGCACATCCGCCACATTCCAGATCATCGTGGCCTTTTCCTGTATATTTACGCCCACGGCGCTGCTTTTTTCATTAACCATTGCTTTTCCTCCACGTGTGCTTTACAGTGACTATTTCCTTACTGAATTGAAAAATCAACAAATTATTTTTCATCTCACTTCTCATCTGGGACAATCTCCACAATATCCTCAATCCTGCAATCCAGCGCCGTACAAATCTTCACGAGTATCTCCGTGGTGACATGCCCATTCCGTCCCATTTTAGTGACGGATGCTGGGCTGATACCCGCCTTTTCACACAGGTCTTTTTTCTTCATGTCTTTATCGATGAGCAGCTTCCAGAGTTTTTTATAACTCACAGACATAAAATATCTCCTCCGTACCGATATGCAAAAAAATGCTCTGCCGCTTGGCAGAGCATTCGGTCTATTGCAGCCAAACTGCCAAGGCCTATTCCAACACATGACAGCGTTGTTTATAATAATAGCACATTTTGACATAGGAAGCAAGAAAATGATAGATTTGCACGATTTTTGCAGCAATCACAGCGCATAGATTTTTTCGCAAATAGAGGATTTCCCTCTTGACTCTTCCGTTACGTCATAGTGTATTGTAAACTCACACGGAGGAGGGATACCCATGATGACCATTCACGAAGTCAGCAAACTGGCCGGTGTCAGTGTCCGGACACTTCACCACTATGATGCCATCGGGTTGCTGCCGCCCACAGCCCTCACAGAATCGGGCTACCGGCTGTATGACGATACAACCTTGGCGCGGCTTCAATCCATTCTGCTGTTTCGAGAGTTGGAATTTCCGCTCAAAGACATCAAACGCATTCTGGATGACCCAAACTTTGACCAGGCCGCCGCTCTCGCAGATCAGATCAAGCTGCTGGAGCTGCGACAGGCGCGGTTGGGACGGCTCATCACCCTCGCCCGTGAAACCTTAGAAACAGGAGTAACACCTATGAAATTTGACGCATTTGATAAGGCCGAGCAGGAGAAGTACACCGCAGAGGTCAAAGGAAAATGGGGCAATACCATCGCCTATCAGGAATATCAGCAGCATGAAAAAGGCGGGTCTACCGGCAACCCTGCCGATTTGATGAGGCACTTTGCAAAGCTGGGCGAGCTGAAGCATCTTGCCCCTACCGCACCGGAAGCGCAGGCGGCCATTCGTGATTTGCAGCAATTCATCACCGACCATTTTTACACTTGCACGCCGGAGATTCTGGCAGGCTTAGGCCAGATGTATGTGGCCGATGACCGCTTCCGTAAAAACATTGACATGGCTGGCGGTGAGGGCACGGCAGCGTTTGTCGCACAGGCCATCGCCGCCTACTGCGGAAAGTAACTCTTCTTTGCCTATAGCGCTGCAAACTTTGAGTTGCGTCTTTCGCAAATTTTTTGTACCGTCTAACCTCTAATGCCTTGAAATAACTCTCGCTTAACTCTTCGGGAAGCCTTTAGCGAAACAAATTTGAAACTACTCTCCATATACATATCATTGAAAAGGAATCGATAGGTCTGCAATCAGAAAACAACCTTATCCTCTCTTTTCGTACTTCTCCCTCAGCTCGGCCAGGACTTGCTGATAGCTGGTCTGCCCGCTGGCGATTCGGCCAAGATTTCTGCGGGTATATTTGCTGATTGTCATACCCTCGGCAGCAAATGTCCCGCAGATGTTGCGGAGGTTACTCTTATGCTTTGCTGCGGAGTATTTGTATTTTTCCAGCAGTTCTGCAATATTCTACTTAGCTGCATTTAATTATACCACCGGCAAAATGGATGCTCAATATCATTCTGTAAACTGATTATCTTTATGTTTCTCTTGGAAATATTCGTCTAAAGAAACTGTATTTTTCAAGCGAGAAATGCTCTCTTTTTTCTCTACAAATATTACTTGATTTTATATCACTTTGGTGATACTATTTTTACAGTGATACTTAGGAGGACGCGGAGATGAATCAGAAAATTACCCTATATCATGGCTCTGAACAGATCATCGAATCTCCAACCTTTGGGTTGGGTAAGCAGAACAATGACTTCGGGCTGGGCTTCTACTGCACGGAAAGCGAGGAACTCGCTAAAGAATGGGCTGTATCCTCTCTGCGTAACGGCTTCGTCAATCGTTACAGTCTTGATACGGAATACATGAAAATTCTGAATCTGAACAATCCAGACTATACGATTCTGAACTGGATTGCTGTTCTGGTAGCGCATCGTCTGTTTTCTATCAAAAGCCCAGCCGCACAGCGGGCAAAACGATATTTGATCGACAATTTCGGCGTCAACGTCAATGCCTACGACCTGATTATCGGATACCGTGCCGATGACTCCTATTTTGACTTTGCTGCGTCTTTCCTAAATAACGGAATTTCCGTACAGCAACTCGCAAACGCTATGCGACTTGGCAAGTTAGGCGAACAGATCGTCATCAAGTCTAAATACGCCTTTTCGCTGCTGCATTACGATGGATTTTCTATTGCAGAAAAGGAAAAATATTATGTCCGCCGCAAGGCTCGAAATGATGAAGCCGACCAACTTTATTCGGATATACTTGAAGAGGAAACAGATGGTCTGTATATCCTTGATATCATAAGAGGAGGCATCCAAAACGATGACCCACGCATACCAAGAAATCTATCTGAGTAACGCACAGGCATTACTGGGCGATGCTTTTGATTATGCTATCAACGCGTGTGGAGTTGCCGGAGATAGCTTCATAAAGCTGTTTTCCGTCAGTTCCGTCAGTAATCGGATTGAGAATGGTGAACCTTCATATCTTTTGGGGAAAAGCGGGATTGAAACTGCTGTTGATGTTCTCGTTGAGACTACGGGCAAAGCGCCGACCGCCAAGCCTCAAGCGAATTTCAGCCGTTCCAGAGAGTATTGGATCGGCTGGGCAGTCGCCTACTACCAATGGTTTTCCGGAAGAAAATTCAGTGATATTTTTAAGGTTCTTTCGTTTGAAGATTTGCAGCAGATGTATTCCCCCCTTCATGAAGCGGATGTCACTAAATTCGCTGATATTGTCGATACTAAAGTGCGCGAATACTTCGCTGATACCAACCTCAAACGCATCCGCACGCTTTATGGCTGCACGCAGGCAGAGCTTGCCAAGCGAAGCAATGTCAGTCTTCGCTCAATTCAAATGTACGAACAGCGCAACAAGGACATTAACAAAGCCAGTGCGGAGACTGTTCTTAGCCTTGCAAAAGTCCTCGGCTGTACGATGGAGGATCTTCTGGAAACGTAAGGTTGTGACGAAAAGGGTAGTCTTTCCCTTAAAAAACTACATGAATTACGGGAATGTAATAGCTGTTAAGGGAAAACCATGATTTCATCCAGAAGGGGCAACTGACATGGATAAAGAACGTATGGCAGAGTTGGAGAAAATCGAAGCCCACGGTGCCGAGAACGGCTGGGTTGCACCGATGACAGAGGAAGACAGGGAGTTCTTTGCATATTTTCGCTCGGTGTTTAAGCGCTACAATATTTCGCCCTCAAAGGCAACACGGCTGGAATATAATTTTGTGACGCAGGTTGCGGAAAATGAGTTTTACCTCCAGAAGGTGTGAGGGTATTCTTTGCCTATAGCGATGCAAATTCTGCGCCGCCTATCCCTGCATAAAAGACTTGCTCAACCTCTCCAGCAGAGGTACAATGCGACAAAACAGAATGCCAAACCATCCATCCCGATAAACTGTAAAAACCGCTTTCTACTCCCTGTCATGAGGGTGTTCAGAAAGCGGTTTTTGACCACATGTTTGACTACAGACAGCCGTGGAGCATGCGGAAACAGTGGAGGTAAGAGTTGCGAAGAGCGTCCGTAACAAAGTGAAAACGGCTATAAAGCGTCGAAAAAAGTAGAAAAATTTTTATTCAAAAGTTTGGGAGCAGGAGGCCCAGGGTTCGAGTCCCTGCACTCCGACCACCTTTCTTTGAAAAACCGCCTTTTTAGGCGGTTTTTCTGCGTTAAAAGTTTGACTTTCAGACTGCATTTGACCACATTTCAACTGTGGTCAGAGAGGTGAAATGGCAGTAATAACTGCGGTGCAGAAAAACTGCGAGAACCGTAAAATCCCTAACCAATCCCTAACTGGTATAGCTCAAGTATTTTCACCCCAAATACGACGGAAACTTGAATTTTCCAGCATTATCCCTTATAATTATTTTACGGTGAGCCTTTGCGCCACCAAGGCAGCCGTGTGGGTGTATTCCCATGCGGTTTTATTTTGTCTTTCCCACCTGGAGGATTTATTATGATAAAGGAACTCTCAATTTCTGGCTTTCGTGGCTTTGGGCAAACCCAGACGGTCAAGTTTTCAATCCCTGACCAAGAGCACATTGGTAGTGGGTTGACAATTATTACAGGTGCAAATAACGCAGGAAAAACTACGATTATTGAGTCTATCCGTGCGTTCAACGGTTCTGATTCACCTTCTTTTTCAGAAGGAAGACGAAACCATTTGACCGATGGAAAAATAACTTTAACACTAACGGATGAAGAATCGAAGACATATTCTATTACCTCAGTTGCAGGAGGTGGCAGTTCAACTCAAAAGAGTGAAAAATTCGACTTGCAATCTTATGTTTTGCCCTCCAGACGAGCGATTCCTTTTGATTTCGGAAAGGGATCTTGGAATAGAGAAACCTATATTTCATACGCACATAAATTAGAGGCACAGCGCAGTTCGTCTTTAGGCAATTTTGAATCCAGAATCTTTCAAATTGAACGTGAAAAAGCTGAATTTGATACTGTGCTTGCCAAAATTCTCGGAAGCGATTTTCGCTGGGCTATTGAACAACGCGACAACGGACAGTATTATATTAAATTCACAAAAGACGGCGTATCACACAGCAGTGAAGGTGTCGGAGACGGGATTTGGAGTATCTTTACCATATGTGCATCCCTATTCGATGCTCCAGAAAAAAGTGTTGTGGTTATTGACGAGCCTGAACTATCTGTACATCCTGCTTTACAAAAACGCCTAATGGCACTTTTCCTTGAGTATAGCAAAACACATCAAATTATCGTGTGCACACATTCGCCATACTTTGTAAATTGGGAGGCTATAGTCAACGGTGCTAATTTAATTCGTGTTGTGAAGGAAGGAACTGTTTCAAAGTGTTATTTGATTTCGGATGAGTGCAGACATTCTTTTGGTGGTATACTTCGTGATTTGAACAATCCTCATACGCTCGGCATAGAAGCTAATGAAGCCTTTTTTCTTGAGGACGGCATCATTTTAGTGGAAGGTCAAGAAGATGTCGTAGTCTTCAACAAAATGGCTCAGGAACTCAATATGACTTTAAAGGGAAACTTCTTTGGTTGGGGCGTCGGTGGTGCATCCAAAATGAAAGCTTTCTTGATATTGTTTAAAGATTTAGGATACAAGAAAATTGTTGCAGTTCTTGATGGTGATAAGGCTGCTGATGCCGAGAAATTAAGAGCGGAATTTTCTGAGTATAAAATTATTACTCTAAAAGAAGATGATATCAGAGATAAAAAAGCAAGAGAAATACAAGCAAAATCCGGTATCGCTGACGAAAAAGGCAACTACAAGGAAGAACACAAAGAATACACTATCGGTTTGATAAACGAAATCAATTCCGTATTGTAACAACAAGGGCGGCGCAGTTGCGCCGCCCTTATCGTCATTCTTACCCTACTCTCTCGAACGGAATCACCTTGCACCGGCTCTGCTCCGGCGGGTCGGGAGGCTCCGGGGTAGGCGTTGCCGTAGCCGATTCCATGAAGCCGCCGATTTTCTCAGCCGCACCTCTCTGCATATCGTTGGTGATGTGCGTATAGGTGTCCAGAGTGAAGCCCGCGCTGTAGTGGCCCAGCATACTGGACAGGGTTTTCACATCCACGCCGCTGGAGATGGCCATGGTCGCAAAGGTGTGTCTGAGGTCATGAAAGCGCACATGCTCCTCGATGCCTGCGCTTTTCAGCAGCTTCCGGTTGATCCTCGACACCGCGTCCGGACTCCAGTAGCCGCCTGTCCGGGGCGATGGGAACAGGATGGGGTTGTCCGGGTGCTGTTCATGCTCCTGCACCAGCAGGTCCACCGCCTGCTGGGACAACGCCACCTTGCGGACGGAGTTTTTCGTTTTCGGCTCCGTCACATCCAGCTCGCCC
>DXUR01000150.1 GCA_019417795.1 Clostridiales bacterium
TGGTTGAGCAGGGCAACCACGGTTTGGTGCTGCGGGTCATGTATATTAAAACGGACGGTAAATTTACCGGGATCTTTTTTGTCCGCCATGGTTCTCACCGCTCACCGTGCTGAAGGCGGTACAGATACGCATACCCCTTCGCGTTGGCGTTGATGTCCTCCACAAAGGTTACCTGTCCCACCTTACCGGATGCCTCGATCTGCCGCCGCAGCAAACTGGCTCCGCCTCCAAGGAAAATCACCCTGCCGGACTTGAGCTCCAGCATCCGTTCCCGCAGGCCGCTGAGCAGATCGTTGATGAACTCCTGTGCTTCCTTCTCCACCAGTTCTACAACCTCCGGTGCCACATCACGGTGCTCTCCGCGCAGGATGCAGTCGATCTCGCTCTCGTCCAGGAGGACGTCCAATTCCGCATTGGCTCTGGCACGAACGCGGTTATAAAGCAAGATCACGCCGTTTTCCAAGGAGTCACACGCGGACATATCCGGAACGCCGTTCCGCAGCCGGACATAATCCGCTGTAAACCCGCCAATATCCACCACCAGCACCTTCGGACTGGCAGTCAGATTCTTTACCGTCGCAACGGCCGCGGAAAACGACTGCGGAAAGCAGGCCGTATTTTCAATATAAACGGCATACGGTTTGCCGCGGAATTGAAAGGAAATAGCGCCCCGTCCATCAAAATAGTTGATAAACCGCTTGGCCTGCACACCGAAATGCGCCGGCGGCAATCCGACCGCCAGTTGAACCCGCATCAGGGTGTCGCTGTACCGTCCCATCGCTTCGATCTCATAGGCAATGGCAAAGAGCGTCAGAATGAAAAAGCGTTCATCCTCCGTCTTATCCCGCCGATAGGGAATACGCCGGTCGGTCAGCGTATAGTACTTCCCCTGATATGCCAGGCAGTCCGTTCCGAACCCCGGCGTGTCGCCCTGGATCAATCCGGATGTGAATGGCTGCGTATGAACGGTTTTGATCTGTTTGTTTCCATGGTCGATTGCAATTAACATAGCTGTGTACCTCCTATACATCTTCTATACGGCTGCAATACGCATAAAAGCAACAAAAAAACTGGGCGGTGAGAAAATTTCTCGCTGCCCAGCTTTCTGCTGAAAAGAGGCTCCGCAGTTTTTTTGAGTGGCTGCGGATACCATTTATGGAATAGCTGTTAAATATTTTCTGAATACGCTCGTTCTTTTACCACAGCTTTATACCGTGCCTTCCAGCGCAGGACCTCAGATGCGTGGACGTTATGGGAACCTGTGTGGTACACGATCCGGCGCAGAACCGCGTAGCCGGGCAGTGAAGGCGAGAGCAGTTTGATTGTGTTTTCAATCTGCCGAATAGCCTTGGGCAAATCGGAGCCTTTCAACTCGATGTAATAAGAGGTTGCTGCTTCATCATTGAGAAGAAGATAATCGCACCGTTCCTCTCCTGGGCCCCTGAAAACTTCTCCATCCACCTTAAAGTGCCGAACATATTGTCGTTTTGTGTTATTTCCGACGTGTCTGCACCCATTTTCAGAAGATGGAAAAACCGAATGATTGCCTTCGCGGAAAGGCTTATAGTCATTTATATTGTAAGGCATCATTCGTCTCCCTCAGCATAGAGAAAACCAAGCAGATAATCGCTCATATCATTGATTTCGGAAGAGGCCCCATCGATCAGTTCATTTCTGATCAAACGCAGCCCGTCTTCATCAGAGATTCCATCCGTCAGTTTCCCATCAGAGATATAGTGGGCGTTCACATTCCCAGCTTTCAGCCACAGCCGCTTATCAAGCTTCTCTGCCACTTCTTCTTGATGATCCTCTGTAATCTGTCCTGCCATCAGAAGGTAATTAAACGTTCCAAGGACATAGGGGCTGTGGGTCGTAACAAAAACTGAATTTCCGCTGTCAGCCATCAGGGAAAGCGTTTCGCTGATACGACGCTGGGATTCCGGATAGAGATGTGACTCCGGCTCCTCAATAATCAGGAAAATCTTTTTATCTTCCGACAGATAGTAAAAGAGGAGGTTAAATACCCACACAACTTCCTGCTGCCCGGAGGATGCAAGGTTGATTTTTACATAACGGTCATCCGAGAGATACAGCCGTTCTTCCCCATCCACATACCGATAGGTGCTCTGCATGATCTCTTTCGCCTGATCCATGAGGACATTAAGGGCAGGGCGAATCCGTTCATATTTCTTAGACTGTGTTGGATCGTCTTTCATACGGTTGGCAATGCCCTCCATCCCGTGGACAAACACCGGTTTCAGGCGGAGGATCAATTCCGTATATCTCTTTGTGACATAGTCAATATTTCTCAGCTGTGAATCTTCCAACGAGGTAAAAATATAGTTGAGCTGTGTACTCAACAATGTCAGGAGGTTCCGGCCGGCGGGAATAAAGACGGGCTCGAACGGATCATCAAAGAGCTCATTCAGCTTCTTTTCTTCGTGCTCTTTCTGCGCCGGGGTAATATTAGTGAAGATATGCAAGCTTAATGCTTCCAAATAGTCTTCAATAGACTTGCTGAAATCGATCACAATATAATTCTTGGAAGAGTCATTGAAATCATCCTCTAAGGACACCGTGATAGACACATCTTTGCTGTACTGGTATTCCATCCGCATATCAGATGGCATAACCCACGAGGTCCCGAAAAGCTGCAAAAACTTGTCTTTCATCCGCTGCTTCAGAACGGTGCTCCACGTGGAAGCCTTGTCCCCGGTAACTGCGTTTGGCCCCCCCTGCATCATAATGCTGAGAATATCCTGTTTGACTGACCGAAAGAAATAGACCGCTTTTGCAGCTGTGCTCTTTCCGTTAGCCTGCGGTCCGGTCAAAATCGTAAAAGAGTCAAGCGTCAGCCGGCAGTCATTGATGGGACCGATTTTATGAAGGTGCAGTTCATGACTCATTGATATAATTCCTCCATTGAAATCTACACTCTGGTAGTAGTATATCTATTTTTCCCTGATAAATCAAGCAATACTGTATTTCGCCTCTGCAATAAAAAGGGAGGGCAAAACGCCCTCCCTCATTTCTTTATGCACTTTCTCCGGCCATGCGGAAGAACTCGCCGGGTGACAGGATCTTGACCCCAAGCGCCTGCGCCTTTGCCAGCTTGCTTCCGGCGTTCTCACCGCAGATCAGATAATCTGTCTTGCTGCTTACCGAGCTGCCGGCATGAGCGCCCAGAGATTCAATTTTTTCGTTGATCCCATCCCGGGTGTACGGCTCCACTTTGCCGGTCACCACAAGGGTCTTGCCGACAAAGGGGTTGCTCATATCGGTACTGGCCGCAGGCGGCTGATAGGTCTTAATGCACACCAGCAGCCGAAGCTCCGTCCAGACCGTCCAGTTTTCCTCGCTGCGGAACCATTGATGGATATTCCTGTGCAGCGTTTCTCCGAAGTCCGGGAGCTGTGTAAAATCAAAGCCCATGCATACAGCCGTTTCAAATTCCGAAAGATTTCCGTGGAACCTTTGACAGATGGCCTTACTGGCTGTACTGCCTACCATGGGAATATCCATTGCAGTCAGATACTGCTCAAAGGTGGTAATGCGGCTGTGCTGGATGGCATCCCAAAGATTTTGCCAGGATCTCACCCCAAAACCCTCCATCTGAACGATCTCCGACCTGTGTTTGTCCAAAAAGAAGATGTCCATATAGGAGTGGAGCCAACCTTTTCCAATGAATTTTTCCAGAATTGCTTCAGACAATCCCACGATATTCATCGCCTTCTGGCTTGCAAAGTGGACGAACTTGCGCAGCTTCCGCGTTTCGCACTGCTCATTATCGCAGAACAGGGCCGCCGTGACCTTTTCCTCCCCGTTCACAGTGTTTTTGGTCGTATGGATACGGGTAGGCTGTCCGCAGCACGGGCATCTGGCAGGAACGACCTTCTCTCTGGCGTAGCAGTCCCGATCCAGATTTTCCTCCACATGGGGAATGATCTGGTTCCGCTTGCTCACCTTGATACGGCATCCCGGCATCAGTTCCAAATTCTCAATGAAGGAGAGGTTATGGAGGCTTGCCCTGGATACCGCGCAACCGTCGATCTCCACCGTGTCAAAGACCGCCACCGGCGTGATTTCCCCTGTGCGGCTGGGCGTCCATTCAATCGAACGCAGGACGGTTTCATAGGTGTCGTCCTCAAATTTGAACGCCAATCCGTCCTTATAGTGATGCCCGGTCCGGCCGCAGGATTTTGCGTAGGCGGCATCGTTGTAGGTGACCACGATGCCGTCAATGGGGATGTCGTTTTCCTGCGCGTATTTCCGCAGGTGCCGGATACCGGCGTCCATATCAAACTGCGTCAACGCCTGCTTGCTCGCTAAGTATTTGCAGACGGGGAAGCCGAGCTGTTCGATGGCCCGAAGCCGCTGCGACTTCCACGGATATTCTTCCGTAAGACCCTCCAGCACATTGAACGCCATGAAGGTCACACGGCGGTCTTTACAGGCGCCGCAGTCCAACAGGCGGACGGAACCGGCAGCCAGATTGCGCCCGTTTTTATACGGCTCTCCATTCCCATCCCGCAGCGTGTCCTTTAACGCCTCAAAATCGCTGGGACGGATAAATGCCTCACCGGTAACAACTAATCGGTCCTTATATGAAATCTTGTCCGGGATACCGGAGATTCCCATTACATTGTGGGTAATGTTTTCGCCGGTATCTCCGTCACCACGGGTAGCAGCCTCCATCAGAAGGCCCTTTTCATAGGTCAGCTTCACCGTCAGACCGTCCAGCTTGAGCATCAGCATGACCATCTGTTCTCCCGCAAAACGCAGCAGTTCCGTACTGCTCTTCGTTTTATCCAAGGACAGCAGCGGGATCTTATGCGTCGTTTTCTCCAAGGTGCTGACAGCGGGATAACAGCCAACGGTCTGTGTGGGGGAGTTGGTCAGATTAAATCCCGTTTCCTTTTCCAGCGCGCTCAATTCATCAAAAAGCGCGTCATATTCGGCATCCGTCAGAGACGGCGCGTTGAGATTGTAGTATTCATACCGGCATCGGTTCAGCCGGTCGGTCAATTCCCGTATTCTCTGCTGCTTGCTCTGCTCCATTCCTTACACCAGCCTTTCCTTGGAGAATGCTCCGAAGTTCAGTTCATAGATCATCTTTTCGATCCGTGCGTCATCGTTCCATGCGGCCTCCATCGTCGCACGGTTTTTTGCCTGTACCAAGACCAGACCACCCCGGAGCTGCATCAGCAGCTCCGGGCGTTGGGCACAAATAACCGCGAGGTTTCCCAACTGTTTCATTTTCACATGGCTCCTTTTATACAGCAATATAGGTTTCCCAGTACGATTCCCGCTGCGCCGCAATCGTGAGTGGAACAATGGTGCTGCCAATATTGGCCGGCGCCTGCGTCAATCCATAGACAGCCTGCGTACTCCGGATACGAACCATCTCCCGCTTGAGCTGAGAGAGGATGTACTCCTCCAGATACCCTTTACGGGGATCGTAGCTGTTGACTGCCCGGATCAGGCGTACCGCCAAAGACTGGTACACATCATCGGGGTCTACGGGTTCTGTCTGCATAAACGCGGCGTACTGCGCCATGACCGTGTCAATGCACCAAAGATGCTGTTCCACCACAGCGTTGCGCTGCGTGATCGTAAATCCGTTTTTCATTTTCTGTATAGTTTCCTTTCCTTCGTTCAAATGTATTGTGCTGCGGCTTAGGCCGCAGTTTCCATGAGATCCGACACCAAAACATCCACCAGCCGCTGACCGGCAAGGTCGCCGGTATGGATACGAATGTCATCCTGCCGCAGCTGCTCGAATTCCTGCAGGCGAAGAACTTTGCTCTTTTCCGCTTTTTCCCGGTCGCTCTCTGTCAAGCGCTCGGAGACAACCTTCTGCCATTCCTTCAGGAATTTCTCCGCGTCCTTGAGGTCATCGTTCTGTCGGTCAAAGTAGGTCCGTTTCTGCCGTATCGTGCCGTTTGGCTCCACCTCAAGGGTGTAGTACGGCTTGTCGATCTCTGCGGTCTTGCGCAGGAACAGGATATATGCCTCCTGCTGTTCGATGCGCTCCCAATAACGGTCTGACTTGCCGACACAGTGGGAAAGCGCATCGCCCTCGCGCATAATATCGCGTACACCTGACGGAACAACGATGGAATACACCTCGCCGGTGTATTCGTATTTCGGTTTGATCAAGCGGCAGATGCCTGCAATTTTCCGATACTTTCTTGCTGTTGCGGCAGCTTCCATGTCCCGTTCTCTTTTCCGCAGCTGCTCCACCAGTTCATCGTGACGCTGGCGCAGCAGCTTGACGCGGTACACGATCTCATCATGGGTGTTGATTCCCAGCTTGTCCGCCATGGAAAGGTAATCCCGCCATGTGAAAATAATCTGCCGCAGGGAATCCCGTGTGCCGCTTTTCTGACGCTGAAGATAGTTGCAGACCTGCTGCTCCGACATTCGATCCAGAATGAAGTCGATATCGGAAACATGGATCTTCTCCTGCTCCAGCCAGTGCAGCACATGATCCGGGATGATTCTGCCGCTGCATTTCTCCCGCTGCAGCCAGTCGAGCATAATGGTGC
>DXUR01000151.1 GCA_019417795.1 Clostridiales bacterium
TTCATTTGGGAATAATTCAAGCTGGCGAATCATATAATGTGTACTTGGAATGTAATCAAAATAAAACAATAGTGCTAGATATAAACTCCATGGAATTGGGCGTGTCCGATTTTCGTAGGCACTATAAGTTTGTCGTGAAATACCAACAGCCGAAGCAATTTCTTCTTGTGATGCACCAACTTTTCCTCTGAGTGCGGGTAACTCAATCGCCAATTGAGTGGCCAAGTTCTCTTTCTCATCTTTACTAAAATTCCAAAACTGCTTATAAGCATCTCGCCCTACAAATTGAATCAATAAATCTCCTCCTGGGTATACTCTTTCGTAGAGTACATTACTCCACGAAAAAACACCGCCAAACACTGAAAACTCAGCATTATTTGACGGTGTTGACAATTTATTTGACGGCTAATAAATCAGAAAGCCGTTGCATATTTTCTTTTTTTAAATCCATGGATGGGTGTACATAGCGATTCATTGTAATATTCACGCTGGCATGACCCAATATCTCGCTGAGACTTTTTACATCGAATCCAAGCTCTATGCACCTTGTAGCAAATGTATGACGTAACGAGTGATAATTTGCGGAGTTGATTCCGCTGTTTTTCAATACCTTCTTGAAATGATTTTGCATGGTTCTTGGTTCTAATGGATTCTGATCGCTATTGGTTAGAATGTAGCCAGTAGAAGAAGCTTTGTGTGCTGTAAGAATAGTCATTAAGCCATGGGGTACTGGAATAGTACGGATGGAGCAAGCACTTTTGGGTGTGGTAACAACAATCCTTGTCTTGCATTCACTGTTGGTTCTATCTTGGATTCTCTGGAGCGTTTGATGCACATGGATTGTGTAATCTGAGAATGAAACATCTTCCCATCGCAACGCACAAATTTCACCTACTCTGAGACCAGTGAATAAACATACTAATATACCAATATTGCAGGAATCAAGATTAGAATACAAGTATTGGCATAATTTTTCCTGTTCAGCACGACTCAAAACTCTCATTTCCTTCGTTTGACGTTTTATCTGTATAGATCGTGCGTCACAAGAAATGGCTTTCCCGTTTCGGGTGGCAAATTGTAAGATATTTCGAATTAGAGATAAAATATCTGAAACAGTTTTAGAGGAAAGTCCATTCTCCTTTAATCCACCAGAAACAAGGAAAAAATTACACTGCGTTTCAATAAACTCGTGTGTTATATCACGCAATTGTTTGCTTCCGAACACAGGAAGTATATACGAGCTGAGAAGATTCCTATATTTGTTGCTTGTAGATTCCTTCACTTTAGGACATATAGCTTGAAACCATTCCATAGCAACCTGTTCAAATTGATCTGAGCTAATTTCTGGATCGACAGTGACAGAATTACTCGTGCACGAACTTTGACTGATAAGTTTTGCTTTGACTTCTCGATATGATTTTGCATAAACATAACCGTAATTGGCTTTGCCTGTAGAAGATCGGGACTTAATGTATCTTCCTTCCCATCTGCCGTCTTTCCTTTTGTAAATATTTTCTCCTTTTCGTGCCATAAGGTACACCTCCTTCAATATGACTATAATTCTGACGGCAAATTGTGACTTTGGAACTTCCTAAGACGGATTTTTGCGCAAAACCTCGTGTTTTATGTCCCTAACATATTGACAAACAGTGCGACAACTTGTAAAATAGAGATGTAAATTAAAAAAAACAGAGAAGAATGCGATTCGTGGAGTAATGTACTCTACGAATTTTTTATTTTAAAGAACCTCAAGATAGCTCATATTGTCGTCTTGGGGTTCTTTTCATTCTATCATTTAATGCAATCTGCCTATAAAATTTTATCATATTGCATTTATAAATGCAACTTGCACCCGATGTTGGTTGTTGAGATTTTTGGTACATTTTATAATGTATAGCAGAATCATACACAGCATGGAGGTGATTGAAACGCAACCGGAAATTGATTACGTTAAGATTGGTCAGCGCATTAGAGCTGCCCGACTGGAAAAGGGTTATAGTCAGGCTGATTTGGGTGCGTTGGTTGGTTGCTCGAACAATCATATGAGCCATGTTGAAGTTGGACAGACGAAAGTTTCTTTGGCAATGCTTCTAAAACTGGCATTCGTCTTGGAAAAGAACTTTGACTATTTTTTGCTGGATACCCCATATGCAAAATGCGACAGCATCATCGATGATGAGATTGCTGCAAAACTGAAAAAGTGTAATGTAACAACATTGATAACCGTAGGAAAGATGATTGATGTCTTGATTGACCAGCAAGAGATGATAAAAAAAGCGGAGCTTGATTGATATAATGAAAAAGAAGCCCATTGACGGTTCTGAGTGAACTGCTGTGGGTTTCTTTTGTTGCAATACAATATACTGATCCTTTAAGAAACAAAAAGTCCACCAGTCATGATGCACTACGCATCGTACTGGTGGACTTTTTCTGTAAAGATATAAAAATAGATATTCATATATCGCCATAACTAATGTCGTTATCGTAGGCATGAAGATCTTCTTTCAGGAAATCTGCTTTACGAATATACATCGAATTTACCAGCTCTCCTTTTTCGTGGAGCAGGCTGAATTTGTAGTCTAATAATGCTGCCGGTACATAGAGCATTTTAGCCGTTTCAAAAAATGTGTGTTCCGAAAGGCATTCCAGGACTTTCCCATCTTCTAACAGAAGCTCCGCCGCAAAGAAGTTTGCTTCATTTTCTTCGATTGATCTATCATCAAAAACTTCCATTTCTTGAAAGCCGTGCATCATGGCGATTTTTGTATGCAGGACAGCGTGTCCTAATTCATGTGCGACTAAGATACGTTCCAGGATGCCGTTCACATTGTGATCTATCACGATATTCTTCTGTCTGGACTGGTAATAGAAGAAGCCCTTCAATTTCTTCTGTAAATCGTAATAGTGGATTTTGATACCTAACAGCTGACATAGTTCGTAAGGGTCTCTGGTGTGATATTTTCGCACAAGCTTATCGACAGTTTCAATGATATGCTCTGCCGTTTTCATTTGCTTCACCTCCGAATCGCACACAGAAAACATATTCTGTGCTTGAGGATTTTACTCTTTATCTTTATGCTTTCTGTATTTCTTCGGAGTGTACTTTTCCCGTGCTGTTTTCTTAGAGTCCATATAAACTGACATAATCGCCTGGAAGAATACATCTTTTGCGTCCTCGTCCAATTCTCCACCGGCAAACAGAGAATTTACACGACCCAGCACTTCCTGAGCTTCTTTTGCTCCCTTTGAACCGAAGTTTTCCTTTGCCTCTAAAATAAACATATCCTGATCTATATGGCTCTGGCTGTCCGTTTCAGATTCATCCAAAAGATAGGACACAGAGATATGCAGCGCTTCAGCAAGTTTTCTGATGTTGCTTTTTCTGGGGAGTGTTCCGAGCTGCTCATAGGTGTAAAGGGATCTTTCGGAAATGCCGGTCATCTGGGCAAGCTCCGTTTGAGATAGGTTCATAGCCAAACGAGCTTCTTTAATTTTTTCTCCAAATGTCATGGTACTGTCCTTCCTTTCAAAAAATATTTATTCGTAACTTCCGATTATTTGTTGACAAACTTCTGGAAAATGCTATAATGAGAATCAGAACAGAAGTATTAGTTCCACTTAATTATATATCGGAACTTTTATAAAGTCAAGAACTTCCGATTTTGCTTCTGTTATTTTAATCAAATATCGGAAGTTATAGTCATTCTTGTCCCATGGTATTTGTTTCCCTTTAGCCAAGTGACAGGAGTTAGAAAGGAATTCTTATTTTATGGATTAGGCTGAAAGGAGATTCTGAATGAGCAGATATAATACACAGGTATTAAGCAATATTCGAATGCTTTGCCGGATGCAGAACATTGACGAAAAGGTTCTGTATGAAAGAGCAAAGCTGATTTTATCCATATATCGAGAGGTGTGCTGGTCTACTATTGATCGTGCGAATGATGTATGTGATACCCTTATTTGTACTTACGGTGACAGCTTAGATGGAGCATTGATTTATCTGGAGAACTTTGCTCCGGATGAAGCGAGAGAACGATTTGAAGAACGTATTCGAAGCTTATTCGAGACAAAGTGGATCATTGAACTGGTAGATATGGCGATGCTGAAAATCAGAGAATATCCGGATAAAGGCGCTCTGTACTGTGAGATTATCTCAAAGGCATATCTCAATCGCTTCAAGTACAAAGAATCAGAAATGCTGGAGGTTCTGAATATGGAACGCAGCAGCTATTATGACCGAAAGAAAGAAGCGATACTGTTATTTGGTCTGTCACTTTGGGGAACAGCCATTCCTAAATTGAAAGATTTCCTGGAAAGTGCCAGGGAGGAAGAAGCATTGTGTTATTGTGAGTGCTAAGACAGGATTTTAGTCCGACTAAAATCCGATGAAAATACGACGGTTTCCATACTGAAAGTCCGACTTGTCCAGTGTTAGAATGGCTATGCTGGGAGATAGCGGCATAAAATTGAATAGAGAGAGTTACGCCTCGTGCCTGTAATGGGTACGGGGCTTTTTTTATACCTGCCTATTTTCCCCCATAATTAACACAAAGGCATGAACGAGAGCTTGGAGTAATTTACTCCGGCTCTTTTTTTATGCCTGCAAGGAGGACAGGCAGATGGCAAAGGGTATTGAGAATCGGGCACGATCTCCTCCCGCTGTTTTTGATTTTGCAACTTCACAAATTCAAAAACACGGAGGAACGAAAATGTATTACGACTTGGTTGAAAGCGGAAAAAGAATTAAAGCATTGAGAAAGAAACATGGGCTTACACAGGAACAGCTTGCGGAGCAGTTGGGCGTTGCCGCAAACACCATTGCACGAATTGAAACCGGCAACAGAGGCATCTCTATTGATTTGGCAATCGAATTGGTCGTGCGCTTTGATACAACCCTTGATTACATATTTTTAGGTCGTGAATAACCTCAAAACTATACCTACGAGGCAATAAAAACTTGCATGAGGAACAGGTACAATTTAGATACAGCCAAAGAAAATCGGCTGCTTGATCCTTGAAAACTGAATACACAGTCATCGAATACGTTCCTGTTGCCGGTGCGAGAGCATCAGCCACATCAGCGGTACGCCGTGACGTATCGGACAGAGAAACAGAACGACTTTCTTCTATAAATTAAGCAGTTGTCTCTCTCCCGATGCCAGCGATCAATACTGGCTTGTAAATATTGGGTTGCTCCCAATACGGCCATGAAAGCAACAGGATTAAAGATACTTCTCTACGGAGCTGGCGGAGAACCCGGCAGAGGTTAGATTCCTATGGAACTGATTCGCAATCAGTCGTTCGGTGATTCCCTGAGGGCGTAAGCCCTCTTTCCCAGGGGTGCGTGGCAAATATGGGACACATAGACTTTTGGACTGACTGCCTGATTCATTTCAGGCAGTCAGTTATTACATACCCAACGAAAGGAGGTCATGGCAAATGATGAAAGAAAATTGGGTATATTGCCGTGGTGATATTTATTGCGCCAATCTGGACCCGGTAGTTGGGTCGGAACAAGGCGGCATCCGTCCGGTTATCGTCATTCAGAACGATACCGGTAATAAACACGCTCCCACATTGATTGTGGCAACGGTCACCACCAGAATCCATAAGAAAGCGAATATGCCGACGCACTTTGTTATTTACGACAATCCTGCATTCAAAGAAGCGTCCGTTGTTCAGCTGGAACAGATTCGCACCATTGATAAGAGCAGGATTGATAATTACTTAGGTAAGGTAACGCCCCGTGAAATGGTAGCGATTGAGAAAGCCTTATCCGTCAGCCTGGCAATGGAGCAGCTGAAAAAGCGTTCCACAAAACATAAAGCAAAGAAAACGAAGGAGTGAACATAAATGTTTGAAGAAAGAATCGCTGCCATGAATCAGCGCACCGAAGAAGCGATGGCTGCTAACGCAGTTCAGTTTGATAAGAGAACCTATACGGTTGATGAGATTCAGGATATTCTGGGCATCAGCAGAACCAGTGCATACAACCTTGTGAAAAAGAAGGTTTTTCATAGTGTCCGCATTGGCGGCAGCATCAGAATCTCCAAAAAGAGTTTTGATGAGTGGTTGGATCATCAAATGTAAGATTTGTCAAGGGTGTCGTACAACCCGGCGACAAACTTCAAAACATATTGAGAGTTCGATAAAATGTAGCCATGACAAGAAACACATGGCTACATTTTTTACATAGGAGGTTGTACGATGGCGGAAATGAGAAAACGCACGAGTATGTCTGTTCCGGAAATGGGCAGGATGCTTGGTCTTGGAAAAACGGAGTCATACTGGCTCATTAAGAAGAATTACTTCAAAACCATTCTTGTCGGCAACACCATGAGGGTGATGATCGACAGCTTTGAAGAATGGTATGCCAATCAGTTCAAATACCAGAAGGTCGATGGAACCCCTCCCGGTGAGGAACTGAAGAAAACTACATATTCAATGGAGGAGCTTGGACAGCGCCTTGGGCTGAAAGAAGCGACTGCTTACGAACTGGTTGCCAAAGGGCATTTTGATGTGGTCGAT
>DXUR01000152.1 GCA_019417795.1 Clostridiales bacterium
AACAGACCACAGGTCAATCTCTTAACCTGTGGTCTGTTGCTATTTGATATTCAGTTGATAAAATGATCACCACTCATCCTTGAGGAGATGGTGGTGCGAGCGTAGAGCGTTCTTGGTTGTTTTCAGCACATCCAACAGGACATAGGTTTCATACGGGGTGCAGTTGGCGAAGATTTTCTGCGCCTCGGCATTAGACATCTCAGTCGCACCCGTGAGCTGCCTGTTCAGGAGCGTATCAGTCGACACCTCCAGCGCATTGGCGATGCCAACAAAAGTTTCGAGACTCATAACCTTTGTACCGCACTCGAGATAGCTGATGTATCCAGCGGACTTGTCGATCATGGTGGACAGCACCGCTTGGGAGATACGCTTGTTCTTCCTGATTTTTTGGATTCTTTGACCAAGGACATAGTAATTGAGTTGCATAGAGAAACCTCCTTAAAAATTTTGGCAACTCAATTATATTTGAACCGTTATTTTATAGCTGTACGATTATATAAACTCGACCTTCGCATATTATATACTAACTAAAATTATAGTTGTTAGCTTATATCCGGCGAAGGGGAGGTGAGCTGGTCATGTATGAACAACAAGATTTGAACCTGATCGGCTCACGCATCAAAGCTGTTCGAATCAGCAGAGGCATGAGCCAAGCGGATTTGGCAGTCGAAGCTTCTGTTTCACTGCCGCTGATTAGCAACATCGAACGAGGAAAAACGGGGATGCAACTTGAGACTTTCGTCAAAGTGGCGGAAGCCCTTCAGGTATCTGCAGACTATTTGCTCCGCCCAGATGTACCGGAGGTCAAAGCAATCTATCAAGGTGAGTTTGCGGAGCTCCTTGAAGACTGCTCGGCCAGTGAGATGGAAACCATCTTAAAGATTGTCCGAGAGGTCAAAGCCTCCATGCATAAGAAGCAGAATAATGATTAATTATCGGATTGGATGACCAATCCGATAATTTTTTTGTCATTTCCATACCATAGGTCAAGATGCTGACCTATGGTATCTTCTTATTTTTTAGCATTTTCCCTATAATTCACCCAAAAGGGCTTGCCCAAATGCCGGAGGGAAACATGGAAAACACAGAACTGCTGCCATTAGGCGTCGAGCAAAAAAACGATGAGACGGAACACCCTTCTTTTGACCTGTGCCTGGGAGAAAACTTGGTATCTCCTCTTGTGGCACAGCACAGGCAGTGGTTGAAAAGCATTCGCCATGAAACACCTAATCCCAAAACCCCATTCAAAGTTGCAGTGTACATCCGCTTTTTCAACCAGACGAAATATAGAGACGAGGAATATCTCGAACGTAACAAAGAAGTTTTTCGTGCTACGCTGTCTCAGTATCCTATGTGGGAGTTTGTAGGTTTCTATATTGACAATGGATCGACCGCTCCGTATATGGAGAACTCTACAGCATGGTCTGAACTCCTGTCTGACTGCGATGCTGGGAAAGTCGATCTCATAATCACACAGAAGGTCAGCAATGTGTCCAGAGATGCTCAAGAAATGGCGATTTGCGCAAGAATGCTCGCTGCTCGCAAGCCTCCTGTTGGCATCTACTTCATATCAGAAGATCTATACACTTTGGCCTCATATTATCGTGATGACCTTCGGGAGCCCTATTTCTTCCCAACATCCGGCTGGAAAATCTTGCCTGATGACGAGCTGGATATGAGAGGTGCTCTCCATGAGTAAATCAGCAAAGAAAGCAGCCGACCAAGCAGAACGCGAGAAAGTACATAAGCGATACTCGAATCGAAGAGAGCCAGATGTCATCTATCCGGCAAAGAAGCAGGTCGATTTCTACGATGCCGATATTCATCAGCGTGTTGCGGTCTACGTCCGAGTTTCAACTGATAATCTCGGTCAGGAAACTTCCTATGAACTTCAGAAGAACTATTATGAAGAGTTCGTCTTGAAGCATCCCAATTGGAAGCTTGTAAAGATCTACGCCGATAAAGGAATCTCGGGCACTTCGACAAAACACCGCGCTGAGCTAAACCAAATGCTCACTGACAGCAGAGCCGGAAAAATCGACTTGATCATCACCAAATCAGTCTCGCGTCTTGCTAGAAATACCGTCGACTGTATTACCATGGTGCGTAATCTTGCAGAACTTCGCAATCCAGTGGGCGTTTTCTTCGAGAGTGAATGTATCTTCTCGCTGAACGAGGATACAAATATGCCGCTGTCTTTTTTGGCTTCCATTGCGGAAAACGAGTCCCGCATTCGAAGCCGCAGTATGGAAGTTTCGCTTGCTCAGCGGTTGAATGGAGGACTTCCTCTGACACCCAAGCTGTTGGGCTATTCTCATGATACTGACGGCAAGCTGGTGATCAATCCGGACGAGGCTCCGACCGTCAAACTCATATTCTACATGTATCTGTCCGGATATTCTTCATCGCATATTGCAAAAACCCTCGAGGCACTTGGTAAAAGGACATTCCTTGGTAATTCCAAGTGGACTTCCGGCACCGTAATTCAGGTCTTGAGGAATGAGCGGCATTGTGGTGATGTTCTCACAAGAAAGACATTCACGCCTGATGTGATTAGTCATAAGTCCAAGAAAAACAGAGGAGAACGGCAGCAGAGCCTGTATAAAGGAGAACACGAGGCAATCGTGTCGAGAGATGACTATATAGCCGTTCAGCACATGATCAATAATGCGAAATACGGCGGAAAGTCTATTCTGCCGGAGCTTCGGGTGATTGGATCTGGCGTTCTGAAAGGATTTGTCACGATTAGCCCTAAGTGGGCAGGTTTCAAGGCAGCCGATTATTTACAGGCTTCTATGAGTGTCTACACGGACGATACATATTACGGCCAGCCTGCAGAGGGTGACGCCACATTCGAGGTGGCAGCCGGAGATTTTGATTTGCGCGGCTTTGAAGTTACGAATTCATCTCTCTTTGATGCGAACAAAAGACCGTATGTCTTATTTCAGAGCAAACAAATCAAGTTCAGCACAGATTGCGTCAGGCAGTTCGGGAAGGACAACAAAGTTGAACTGCTGATCCATCCGGGATTGCGGAAGCTCGCTGTTCGTCGCGCCTCTAAGGATTCTCGCCAGTGCGTACAGTGGTCAAGACCTGACGATGGAAAATACTATGCCAAAGAGATACCATGTACCGCATTTGGTGGAACCCTATTCGAACTGCTCGATTGGGAAACCGATTTTAAGTTCAGGGCCTATGGTAGACTCCTCCAAAACGAAGGAGATTCGGTGTTCATATTTGATTTGAGTGAGCCTGAGATTTTTATCCAGTCCTATCTCATGACGGGGACAGATTCTCCCATCAGCGGCGATGGTGAGCTTTCTCCTCTTTCCGTATCAGGAAAGCGTATTCGGGCAGTTCCTAAGAAACTGGCAGACAGGTTTGGTAGTGACTTCTATTCTCACAGACTTACCTCATCTTCACCGGAATTACAAAGTGAAGATGCATGGAAGCTTTGGCTGGAAGGCCAACTCTTTGAAACCGGTGAGAAACTTCGAGTCACCCAGTTTGATGAAATGCAGCGATTCATAGCCGAGCAATTAGCCCCCATAAAGCAGATGGAAGAGGTGGATTTTAATGCCTGAAAAAAACGATATCCCAATCTTTCGGAATCTTGATGGGGTGTACTACCGTGTGGTTCGTGATGGTATACATGTCAACAGATGCTTTTCTGATTTGTCCGAAGCCGAGCAGGATGAGATCATGGCAGAGTATAACGCGGAACAACTCAGACGGCTTTGTCGCTATCTCAGCATGAGCCTACGCCAGATTGGAGATGCGCTGGATCTTGTCAGAGACGAATGAAAGGAGAGCAGAATGGAAGTAGAGAATCAGGTTTCTTTCATCTCACCGATGCTGCAGAATACTCAATTCGGCAATGTCGATGATGAAACTACCATTACCTTTAAGGAGGATGCGGACACGCCAATGACAATCGACGCATCGGCACCAGGCGATGTGATCGAACTTAGTGATGACTTCGATTTTGATGGGTATCAGGTGGTTCGTAGGGAGTTCTTCGCTCATACTTTCGAGCCGTCTATCACCTTCAACAATTACAAAGTTTATGTCAATACTGCTTGCTTGAACAAGTTTCCCCATGCAGACTGTGTCCAACTCTTGATCAATCGAGAGTCGCACATTCTTGCGCTACGCCCTTGCGCCGAGTCAGAGCGAGACGCATTCGCGTGGTGCAACACATCTGGTGGGAAGAGGAGGCCCCGTCAGGTGACGGGTAAGTTCTTCTTTGCAAAGCTCTTTGAGCTGATGGACTGGAATATTGATTACAGGTACAAGCTGATTGGCAAGGTCATCCATGCTAATGATGAGTATCTGATTGTATTCGACTTGAACGCCTCCGAGATTTATCAGCGTATTGCAAAAGACGGAGGCAAGCCCAAGACTGCGCGTACACCTGTATTCCCAGCCGGTTGGAAGGATCAGTTCGGTTTGCCCTATCGTGAACACCAGAAATCTCTGCAGATCAATATCTTTGACGGATACGCGATTTATGGAATCAAGGATAGCTCTGTATCCTCCACGGCATCCGTGGAAAATGTCACATCAGTCCATACCGCATATCAACCAGAGGTACCTGTGCAGGAGGGGAGTGTAAATGGGTAGTACGGATAACAGCGCGATCATGACCATTGACTTAAAGTGGAATCGCTTTCGCATACATAAGTCCACCCTGAACAAAATGGGGAATCCGCAATATGTTCAATTTCTGGTCAATCCAGAAGAAATGTTCATTGCTGTACTTGGCTCAGATCGGCCCCTCACTGGTGGCACCTCCAACCGAGTGAAATTGGTTCAAACATCACGCCATTATTCTGTTGAGTTCTACAGCAATACACTCCTGTGCGCTTTGGTCAATATGATCGGTACTCTCGACTTCCAAAACAGTTATCGTATGAGCGGAGAGGTGGATGTTGCAAACAGAGTAGCCTATTTCTCCATGAAAACCTTAAAGAAAAATGAGAGGAGACCTCCCAGCGATGGATAAAGGATTTGCGGTGTTGGAGATCGACCCGGAATTTAAGACGCTCATTCGACCTTTACGGAAAGATGAGTATCTTCAACTCGAAGTAAATCTTGCAGTAGACGGTTGCAGAGAGCCGATCATCACATGGAATAACATCATTGTTGATGGTCATAACCGTTACGAGATATGCAATCGACTTCACATTCCCTATGCTATACGAGAGATGCCATTTGAGAACCGAGAGCAAGCGATTGTCTGGATCTGCAGCAATCAGCTCGGCCGCCGAAATATCACGGAGGAAACCAGACGATATCTCATTGGAAAGCAGTATGAACTTGAGAAAGTAGCGCGTAAGCATCCGCCCAACATCAATGGGTTCAACCAGTATAAGCGGAGAAACAAGGGTGAGCGAGGCGATACTTTTCGGCGCACAGCCCAGAAGTTCAGCGCTCAATACAATGTATCTACTGGATCTGTGCAGAAGTATGCGATCTTCAGTAAGGCATTAGACGTTGTTGGACAGGCAGACCCCGAACTTCCTGGCAAAGTGCTTTCTGGCACTTTCAAAATATCTCACGAGAACCTTGTGGCCCTTTCGAAAATGCCGCCAGAAGAGATCAGGCGAATTGGGTCAAAACCTGAGGACCTGCAACACCCCTTCACCAGTTATAGTGATACGCGAAAAGAATTTGCTGATACAGACGAGGAGCCAGTCGAACCTATGCAGGAGACTTTACCACTTATCAAAATTACACCTATGCACGATCCAGATGCTGAAATCGCCGGTTTGACTCTTACAGTTCCGTCGTGGGTCAGTTCCATTGAAAGAGCCAGAAACAATGCGGACATGAATGCTGCATCCACGGGCGCAAAAAGCAGACTCGAGGAAGCACTGCTATCACTACAGGAGAAGGTGTCCGAGATGCTCTCAGATATCAGGGAGGTAGACTAATGCAAGACTTCAGCAGATTTGTTCCGAATGTCCACTTCGAGCAGATCCCGATCAAAAATCTCGTATCTAATCAGGAATACCAGCGGCCATTGTCTCAGGCTCAGGTTGAAAAAGCCATCGAGGATTTCGACCTGAACCAAATCAACCCGGTAAAGGTGAGCCGCCGTGATGGTGTCAACTATGTCTTTAATGGTCAGCACACCATAGAGATCGTTGCTACTGTATCTGGTTCGCGGGAGACTCCTGTTTGGTGCATGATTTATGACAGCTTAGATTACAAGAACGAAGCGGACATTTTTGCAAATCAGATGAAGCATGTG
Source organism: Clostridiales bacterium (assembly GCA_019417795.1). The sequence goes on from DXUR01000152.1 coordinate 6,257, forward strand.
CGGCCGCTGAAGCCTTACGAGATATTCATGGCAAATATCGAAGCGGGAAATGAACAGCAGCTCGTTATTAAGCGGCTGGTAGAATCCTATTCTCTTTCTATCGGGCCGACCAAAGCATATGGCATGATCTGTGCGGTTGCTACGCTGGAGCGGATCTACACCAAATATGGTTACCATGTGCTTGACCGAACTTTGCGGCTCTGCGTTGGTACATGGGAGGG
>DXUR01000153.1:0-3461 GCA_019417795.1 Clostridiales bacterium
GCCGTCGGCCACATCGTTGTTGGCCTTCTTTACCCGCCAGCCCCGCTGCCGCAGGGTCTCGATGAAGCTGGCCGCCGACGGGTCCACGATCACCCGCTGGATCTCCCGCCCTGCCGCCAGCCGATCCAGCATATCCGCGTACTCCGCGTCGGTTTTCTGCCGTCCCTCCCGGCGGGAATCGTAATAGGCCTCCTCTACCCGGTACCAAACGCCGTCCCGTTCCCCCCAAAGACCCATGGACAGTGGATTCACCGTCCCGTAATCCACGGATACCCGCCACCGGCTGAAGGCCCCCTCCAGCACCGGTACCGCATCTCTGGCCGGGTCGAAAAAGTCATATACCAAGCCCTGAGCCGCCGCCCATTCTCCCTGCACGAACCGTCGGTAAAACACGCCTGTATACAGCCGCTCGTACCGCTGCCGGATCTCCGGCGACAGGCCGGGATTATCCGCCATCGTAAAGTGCAGCCGCAGCGCCCCCCGGCTCTCCGCCTTCTCGATCCACTCCTTGTAGAACCAGTGCTCCGGCCCCTCCGGATTGCAGTTGAACCACAGCTTGCTGCCTCGGACGCTGCACCGGGCTACCGCCTGCTCTACAAAGGACCGTGGCATCAGTGCCGCCTCATCCAACAGCAGCCCCGCCAATGTGCTCCCCTGGATCAGCGCCGCGCTGGACTCGTCTTTCCCGCCAAACAGCAAAAATTGATTCCGTTGCCCGCCAAACTCCACCGTCAGGGAATTGGCGCTCCTGTTTTCACGCACGATCATACCGATCCGCCGCAGGCAGGGGACCAGTTCCGTCAACAAATTCCGCCGCAGCGCCCCCACCGTCTTGCCGCACAAGGCAAACTGCCGTCCGTCAAAACAACTCTGGGCCCACAGGAAAAAAGACAGTCCCATGCAAAACGTCTTTCCGCTGCGGACTGCCCCATCGCAGATGATGGCCTGCCAACGGTTCTGCCTCCACCAGGTCAGCACCTGCCTTTGCTTGCGGGAAAACCGGATCATATCATTTCTCATTCCAGTCTCCCGTTTCCCCCGGCAGCGCCGCCAGCGCCTGAAGCAGCGGATCCGCCTGCTGGGGTTCGCTGGCCTCCAACAGCTTCCACAGCGTCTCAAGCGCCCGAACCCGGTCCACCAGCTTGACCTCTACGCCCTTTTCTGTTACCCTTAGTTCAGACACAGCCGACAGCTCCAGTCCCTCCGGCTCCGTCTCTCCCCGGCGCAGCGCCAGCGTCACCGCATCATCCACCCGGCCAAAGGCCAGCCGTGCCAGCTGCCGCAGCACATCCTCCCGCTTCAGCTGCGCCGCCGCGTCGCAGCGCATCCGTTCCAGCTTCTGTTGGGTCCCTTTCTGCCCCAGCATGGCATAGCCGTCCCGTCTGCCGATCTCTGCGGCAGCCTGCTCCGGGTCCATGGTCCGCAGATAGGCCCTGCAAAAGCGGCCATCCTCCTGTTTCTTCTCCAAAGCCATCCCCCCATTCCATCCCTCCGGCAGATTTTCAGAAAAAGTGCATCTCTCTGTGCAACGTCTTTTCAAGACGCAGCCGAAGCTCTGCACGTTTTCTCTTTCCTCCCATTTAATTTTTAGCAACAATTTAACGATCCGTCTGCTATACTGAAACCAGCAAGGAGGCTTCCTATGTCTCATCCCAATTCCAAATCCAAGACCAGCCTGGCCACCCTATTCCCCTTCTCCATGCGGGACCTCATTGTCACCGCGCTGATCCTCTTTGTGGCCGTGGCCTTCTGTATCCTACTGCAGAGGCTGGACCCCAGCGCTGGCTTCGCCACGCCGGTTTTTGTGCTGACTGTGCTGCTGACCTCCCGCCTGACCACCGGCTATTTCTGGGGTCTTTTCTCTGCGGTGTTGGGCGTCATCGCCGTCAACTTTTTCTTCACCTTCCCCTATTGGGCCTTCAACCTGACCATCACCGGCTACCCCCTGTCCTTCCTGACCTTTCTCAGCGTTTCTGTCATCACCTCCGCTCTGACCACCAAAACCCGCCAGTTGGACAAGCTTCGAATGGAAAATGAAAAGATCCGGATGCGGGCTGACCTGCTCCGTTCCGTATCCCATGATATCCGCACCCCCCTGACCTCCATCATCGGCTCCACCTCCGCCGTGCTGGACAATCCCGACCTCTCCCAAGAGGATCGCCGTTCCCTGTTGGAGGATGTGAAGCAGGAGGCCCAGTGGCTGATCCGCACTGTGGAAAATCTTCTTTCCATCACCCGTATCGGCAGTGACCGGACGGAACTGAACAAGCAATTAGAGCCGGTGGAGGAAGTCCTGGCGGAAGCCGTTCAAAAGGCCCGCAAGCGGCTTCCTGAAATCAAATTCTCCGTGGAGGTCCCGGCGGAGCTGCTCATGGTCCCTATGGACCCCATCCTCATCGAGCAGGTCCTCTCCAACCTGATTGAAAACGCTGTCATCCACGGCAAAACCACCACCGCCATCCATCTCCGGGCGGAAAAAACGGAGGATAACTTCGCCGCCTTCTCCGTTCGAGACAACGGTCAGGGCATCTCCCCGGCCCTCCTGCCCCACTTATTCGATTATTCTATCCGCCATGCCTCTCCCCCCACGGGAGATGGCAAGCGGAACATGGGCCTGGGGCTTTCGGTGTGCAGCGCCGTGGTCAAGGCCCACGGCGGGCGTCTCACCGCCCATAACCACCCGGATGGCGCGGAATTTATCTTCTGTCTGCCCATGCCCCCCGCCGATCCCGCTATTTCCACTGATTTATCCGAGGAGGAAACCCTATGAACATCCGTGAAAAGATTTTGGTCATTGAGGACGAAAAGAGCATCGCCCGCTTTATCTCCACCATTCTCACCGCCAATGGCTACGAGGCTATGCGGGCCGCCAGTGGAGCCGAGGCCATGTCCATGATCTCCTCCCACTGCCCGGATCTGGTGATTCTGGATCTGGGCCTGCCGGATATGGACGGTCTGGACATTCTGCGCCAGCTCCGCAGCTGGTCCACCCTGCCGGTGGTGGTGGTCTCCGCCCGCTCCCACGAGCAGGACAAGGTCTCCGCTCTGGATTTGGGGGCCGATGACTATCTCACCAAGCCCTTTGGCACCGATGAGCTGCTGGCCCGTGTGCGGACGGCCATCCGCCACACCCGCACCGCCACCGGCAACAGTGAGATTGCCCAGCAGGGCACCTACACCGTAGGCGACCTCACCATCGACTACAACAAGCATCAGGTTCTCGTCCGGGGTGAAAACGCCAAGCTGACCCTCAGCGAATTCCGGATCGTCGCTCTGTTAGGCAAGCACGCTGGCCGTGTGATGACCTATGATTCCATCATCAAGGAGCTGTGGGGGCCCCGGGCCAGCGGCGATAACCAGATTCTTCGGGTCAACATGGCCAACATCCGCCGGAAGATTGAAAAAAATCCTGCCGAACCGGAATACCTTTTCACCGAAGTGGGCGTAGGCTACCGCATGGC
>DXUR01000153.1:3561-6448 GCA_019417795.1 Clostridiales bacterium
CCCGCGAGACGACCTCCAATTCCGCGTTTTCAGAATGACCGGCCCGTCTCCCGCATAGAGTGCAGTGCACCCATTTCTCAAAATCAATGCTTGGGAGTGTCGAACGATGGCAATGTCTTATATCTGGTCCGGTCTGGTGATCCTCTCCTTCCTTTGGGGCTTTTTTCACGGGAACCTCAGCGCCGTGGCCGCCGCCGCGCTGGACGGTGCCCAGTCCGCTCTGGAGCTGAGCCTTTCTATGGCCGGCATCCTCTGCCTTTGGAGCGGCGTCATGGAGATTCTGAATGTCTGCGGTCTGTCCCGCCGCATCGCCGCGCTGTTCCGTCCGCTGCTGCGCCGCCTGCTGCCCAACGCCAGCCGGGACGAGGAAACGCTGGCGGCAGTCTCCGCCAATGTCTCCGCGAACCTTCTGGGCCTTGGCAACGCCGCCACGCCGCTGGGCATCCAAGCCGCCCGGCGGATGGCCCGAAACTGCGGCGGCACTGCCAGTGACGAGCTGTGCCTGCTGGTGGTGCTCAACACCGCCTCCATCCAGCTTCTGCCCACCACCGTGGCCTCCGTCCGGGCTGCCTTCGGCAGTGCCGCCCCCTTCGACATTCTGCCCGCCGTCTGGATCAGTTCTCTCGCCTCTGTCACGGTGGGCCTGCTCACCGCCCGCCTTCTCTCCCGCCGGAAAGGAGGCCCCGCATGAACCCCTCTGACCTCATCATCCCCCTGCTGCTGGCAGGAGCCGCCGCCTGCGGCACCGGACGCCGGGTCAACGTCTACGCCGCCCTGACCCGCGGCGCGGAGGACGGTCTTACCGTCCTGCTCCATGTGATCCCCGCTCTGGTGGGCTTACTCACCGCCGTCAGTATGTTCCGGGCCTCCGGTGCCATGGATGCGCTGGCCCGGCTGTGCGCCCCGGTTTTGAACCTTCTGGGCATCCCGGCGGAGACCGTGCCGCTGATGCTGGTCCGCCCCGTATCCGGCAGCGGCGCACTGGCCGTTGCCAGTGATCTGATGGCCGCCCACGGGCCCGACAGCTACATCGGCCGGGTGGCCGCCGTCATGCTGGGCAGCACAGAAACCACCTTTTACACCATCGCCGTCTACTTCGGCTCCGCTGGCATCGTCCGTACCCGCCACACCGTCCCGGCGGCGCTGGCGGCAGACCTCACTGGCTTTCTCACCGCTGCCCTCACCGTGCGGCTCCTGTTTGGTCCCTGACATTTGCAAATTCACGCAAAAAAAGCACGGCAAAGCCGTGCTTTTTCGTTTTCCTTATGCAGGTTTTCTCACCTTTCGTTCAAATGCGCCCGCAGACGTTCCAGATTTCCCCGCATAAGCGTCACATACGTCTCTCCCCCTGCCAACTCATTTGGGGACACGTTGTGGCAGGTGTGGAACATGGCAGTTTCCGCCCCCGCCGCCTCGGCGATGGCGTCCGCCACCAGATGATTGGAAAATTCAATATACCAGACAGTCGAAATTCCTTCCTCCCGTACCTTGTCCGTCAGAAAAGCAATGGTCGCGGCGGACGGTTCCGTCTGGGTAGAGCACCCCGGAAACGCCGCGTAGTACCGCAGATCAAATTCTTCCGCGAAGTATCGCAGTGGGAACCGATCTCCAAACACTATGGTCCGGTCCGGCAAGCTGTCGAAAAACGCATGAAATTCGCCATCCAGAGTGTCGATCTCCTCCGCATATTTTTCTGCGTTGGCCCGATACCGCTCCCCATTCGCACTGTCCAACTCCGCCAGCACCTCCCCAAACCGCCGGGTGATGGCCGCGGCGTTGGCCGGGGCGGTCCAAACATGCTCATCGATCTCCGTCACGGTCCCTAAGTGGTCGTGGTCATGGTCATCCTCGTCCTCATCGTGGTGATGCCCCACTTCCTCCTGCATCCCCTCTACGTGCTCCTCCTCCAGAGTCTCCACGCAGTCGATCAGCGCCAGTGTCCGGCCCGTAGGCTCCGCCGCCTCTAAAATCGTTTCTACCCACTGGTCGGAGTCCCCTCCCAGATACAAAAAGAGGTCACAGCTCTGCACCTTCAAAATATCCGCCGGAGTAGGTTCATAGGAATGGCTCTCCGTCCCCGGCGGCAGCAGTAATTCCACATCCGCTAAGTCTCCGGCGGCGGCCCGGGCAAAGTCATACGCCGGAAATACAGTCGCTACAATGTGCAGCTTTCCATCCTCCGGTTCCTGCACGGATGCCGGTGCGCATCCTGCCAGCAGCGCCAGTGCCAGCATACAAATCAACAGTTTTTTCACAGTGGTCTCCTTGTAATTTGAGAATCATTTTCAAATAAGATACCACATCCGCCCCCAAAAAGCAACCCCGACTATCCGTCGGGGTTGCCTCTGTTTTCCTGTTTACTTGCTGCGCTTCAGAACCTCGCACAACAGCTTCCACGTCCGCTGGACGGACGCGATGTGCATCCGCTCTCTGGGGGTGTGGATGTCCGTCAGATCCGGGCCGAAGGACACGCAGTCCAGTCCCGGCAGCTTTTCGCCCAGCAATCCGCACTCCAGACCGGCGTGAACGGTCTCCACCACCGGCTCCTTGCCGTACTGCTCCCGGTAGACCTCGATCATCCGCTCCCGGAGGGGAGAATCCGGCAGATATTCCCAGGCGGGATAGTCGCCGACCACGTCCACGCGTCCCCCCAGCTGCTCCGTCAGGCACCGCAGGCGGTCCCGAACCATCTGCTTCTGGCTGGCTACGCTGCTGCGGACGGAGCACACCGCCGTCATTTCATCGTCGCCGCATTTCAGAATGCCTATATTCAAGGAAGTCTGCACCAGACCGGGAATATCCATGCTCATGGCCTGCACCCCGTTAGGCAGGCAGGTCAGCATGCAAAGCGCCTTGCCGGTGGTCACTTCGTCCATCGGCAGGCTCT
>DXUR01000154.1 GCA_019417795.1 Clostridiales bacterium
AAACGAAATGCTGCGCAAGTATACTATACTAGTTATGTTGTACAAGTTTGAACGTGCGTTAGTATATCAGTTGGCTGTAAAAGACATACCAGAATTGAAGTGCGCGGCAGGATCAAAACCTTACGAGGATGAAAATGAAATTCGATAGTAAATTTACGGATGAAATCTATACTTCTAATACGGCAAAGTTTGGAGAAAATGCGCTTCGGACCATGCGGAACACGATCTACCATAATGGCGGCGTCGGAACCATTACCGGGTACTATGATGCGGAATTGTCGATCCTGTCGGTCAGCGATCTGGTGCTGCATAATCTGAACCACAGCTATGAGTCCCTGATGGAGCAGACAAAGGGTTCGCTGAAGAATCTTTTCTATAAGAGAGATGCCACATTCCTCGACAATGCGCGCTTTCGTCAGATCAAGGGCGAAGGAGAAGGCCGGATCCTTACAGCAGATGGCTCTCCCGTCTATGTGCGTCTCTATAAAGAAGATGCAGTCGATACGGATGGAACACCGATCTGGATCATGTCAGTACAGATGAACTGGGCGTATGAGAACCTTGCGCTGGTCAACGAATCCATCCATTCTGCGCTGTGGTATTTTGAGTGTAATGAAAACGGTGAGATCGTTCAAGTGAACTGGAGCCATGCGTTTCGGCAGATCCTTGGTTATCATGACATTCTGGATTTTCCGAACAAACTGGATTCGTGGTCGAACCTTCTGCACCCGGAGGATCATGACCGGGTAATGCAGCTGCTTTTGGAAACGATTGCGGACAAAACCAATACTACAAAATATAATGTTGAGTACCGACTGAAAATGCAGGATGGCCAATACCAGTGGTTCCGGGCATCGGCGGAGGTGATACGCCGTCTGGATGGCTCGGCCAATCGAATTGCCGGAATCATCAGCAACATTGACGCGGAAAAAAGAAGTCGGATGCAGGCGCAGCGGGCAGCGGCATTTCACCGTGCATTTACCAGCGCAAACCTCTGCGAATACTATGTAAATCTGGAAAAGAACACCTTTGATACTTTCAAAGTGGAGCCCTCTTTGATGACGGCCTTTGAGCAGAACCACACATGGGATGGACTGGTCAGATTCTTTGTGGACAACTATGTGGTTGAAGAGGACAAAAAGCCTGTAACGAATTTCTATAATCGCGCTTACATCACGGAAAAATTAAAGGGGCTGGAGACAGAGCTGTGTCAGGAGTGCCGCATCGTTCTGAATGGGGAAGAGCGATGGGTTCGCAACGTGGTCATGCGCGGTGAGATCGAAGATTCGGAATATGCGATGATTTTTCTGCGGGACATCACAGAGTCCAAAGCAGAGACGGCACGGCGGATGCAGATGGCCTCAGATAACGCATCGATGGATCTTTTGATCAAGAGTATGGTGCATCTGCTGGACCGCTTTGTCGTCTGCGATCTGGAGAATGACCGGTATCGGTTCTATAATCTGCAAGGTGAAATGATATACGCGCCGACGGGGACATACCATGGTTTTGTGGAGCAGGTGGTTGCAAAGTATAAGACACTGGAACCACTGGACGCACTGGCTGCTTTGATTTTGCCGGAAAATATCCGCAAGAATTTGCAGGATGAGAACGACATCTACAAATTTGAATACTGCTCCATAGATGAGAACACCTATAAGATCGCTTCCTTCATTCCGCTGGAGTGGAATGGCACAAAGCTGGTCAAAGCACTGTTGGCCTCTATGGATGTGTCACAGGAGAAAAAGGCCGAGATCGAATCCCATAAGGCACTGAAGGAAGCATACCGGGCGGCGGAAAACGCAAGCCGCGCCAAGACGGAATTCCTCTCCAATATGTCCCATGATATCCGTACACCGATGAATGCAATCGTTGGCTTGACCGCCATTGCGGGTGCGAATATCGAGAGTCAGGACAGGGTGGTCGAGTGCCTTGGCAAGATCACAAAATCGAGCCGTCATCTGTTGGGACTGATCAATGAAGTGCTGGATATGGCCAGAATCGAGAGCGGGCGAATGAGCCTTGCCGAGGAGGATTTCAGCCTGCCGGAGCTGGTCGATAACCTGCTCACCCTCACAAAACCGGCAATCGACGAGCACAAACATCAGCTCGAAGTCCACGTTGAGCACATTGAGCACGAAGCCGTCTGCGGCGACAGTCTGCGCATCCAGCAGGTCTTTGTGAACCTGATGAGCAACGCCGTCAAGTACACCCCGGATGGAGGAAACATCACCCTTACGATCAAGGAAAAACCGAACGGCTTCTCGGAGCTTGGCTGCTACGAGTTTTCCATCGAGGACAACGGCATCGGTATGACGCCGGAATTCCAGAAGATCATGTTCGAGCCGTTCAGCCGGGCAGACGATCACCGGACGACCAAGGTGCAGGGCACCGGTCTTGGCATGGCCATTGCAAGAAACATCGTCAACCTGATGAATGGTGACATTCAGGTCGAAAGCGCTCCCAACAAGGGAACGAAGATCACGGTCACGGTCTATCTGAAGCTTCAGGAGAACGAGAAGGAACAGGAAAAAGAACTGCTCGATCTGCCGGTACTGGTCGTGGACGATGACAAGACCTGCTGCGAAAGCACCGTTGCGACCCTTCAGGAGATCGGCATAGCGGGCGAATGGGTCCTGACCGGTAAGGAAGCTGTGGAGCGCTGCTATGCGCGTCATGAGACCAACAGTGACTATTTTGCGGTGATTCTGGACTGGAAGATGCCGGAAATGGACGGTATTGCAACCGCCAGAAAAATCCGGGAACGGGTAGGAGAAGATGTCACGATCATCATTCTGACTTCCTTTGATTTCAGCGAGATCGAAGAAGAAGCCAGAGCGGCGGGCGTGAATGCGTTTATGGCAAAACCGCTGTTCCGTTCCCGTCTGACGGCAACTCTGCGGCAGTTTACATCCGGGAAGAAGGAGGAAAACGCCCGGAACTATCTGGAAGACTTTGCGAAGGAAAACTATGCGGGTAAGCGGATCCTTCTTGTGGAAGATAACGAGTTGAACCGTGAGATCGCAACCGAGATCATAGGCATGACGGGCGTGACCATCGACAGCGCCGAAAACGGAAAAATTGCAGTCGAAAAGGTGATGGAAGCGCCGGAAAAGTGGTACGATCTCATTTTTATGGACATCCAGATGCCCATCATGAATGGTTACGAAGCCACTGCTGCGATCCGTGCGCTTACCGGCAACCGTGGAAAGGTACCCATCATTGCCATGACGGCAAATGCCTTCGCCGAGGACGTGCAGCTGGCAAAGAACACCGGTATGAACGAGCATATCGCCAAACCGCTTGATTTGAATAAGCTGAACGATGTGCTGAAACAGTGGCTGTGATCTGTGCATTGCAGTAAGGTACATTATACTGAAGAACGCCGAGGAACTTCCCGTTGGAAAGGTGTCCTCGGCGGCTTTTTTGTATATAGGGCAGCAATTCTTGACCGTTTTTTGTGAAGGTGATGAGTTACGAGATGGAGCACAGCTTTCTTTGCAATGATCTCGATTGAATGCAACTGCACATATAAAGCAAAAAGGAATATCCCTACTTGTAAATCTGCTGTAGAAAATCACCTGAGTTTGGGCAAAATTAACAAAGCGAAAAAGAAGCCCGTTTCTATCTTGACACACAGCAAAGAATATGGTACTGTAATCATGCATAGAATAAATTGTGATTCAAGTGCTTAATTTGTCTGTGCCTTACAAAAAAGAAAATTGTACGTGAGCAGCGTCGTTGGATTGTTACCGTTTGGCGGGCTAGACCAACTCTGCATAGCACAAGCCGAAAGCGTGTTTCAGCCTTCGGTATGTTTGCTGTGTCAAGAGTGGTCTTTTTTTATTGCCTTTTCCAACTTGAGGAGGAGAAATAATGCAATATACCGTCAAAAAACCGATCAACAACAACATCCTGCGCGTGGTGGACCCCACGGGCTGTGAGCTGATCGTCACCGGGCGCGGGCTGGGCTTTGGCGCTAAGCCGGGCTATAAAATCGAGGCTGAAACCGTGGAGCGCAGCTACCGCATGACCAGCCCTGCCGTGCAGCAGAAGTTGGTGGAACTTCTGGAACAGATCCCGTATGAGCATCTGCTGCTCACCGATGAGCTGGTGGCAATGATCCGCAGTCGGGTGAACTACCCGCTGAACGAGAGCCTGCTCATCACGCTGGCCGACCACATCAGCTTTGCCATCCAGCGCAGCGAACAGGGGATTCGCTTTTCCAACCCGCTGATGGCTCCCATTCGGGAATTCTACCCGGAAGAGTATCGCCTTGGTATGGAGTGCCTTGCCACCATCCGCCAGCGCTGCCATGCAGACCTTTCGGACGACGAGGGCGGCTTCATTGCGCTGCACATCGTCAACGCAGAGCTCAACACCACCATGAGCGTGGTGAACGATGTCACCCGCTTTGTGGATGGCTGCGTGCAGGTGGTGGAATACTTTTACAACTGCCATTTTGACCGGGATGCACTGGATTTCAGCCGCTTTACAGTGCATTTGCGTTTTTTTGCGCAACGCGTATTTCAAGGAAAACAGGAGCAGGAAAACGATACCCACGACGAAGTGTTCCGCGCCCTGATCGCCCGCAATTGCAGCGAACACTACAAATGCGCCTGCTGCATTGCGGAGTATGTCCGCAACACCTGGCACAAGGAGCTTTCGGACGAGGAACTGGTGTTCCTTACGATCCATCTGAAACGGATTCGGATGGGGAAGTAAGCTTTCTTGCTTCACCTTTGATTCTCCACAGGTCTTTCCTGTGTGGATATATATGCTGGATACGAACTTGAGAAAAGGAGAACTGAAGATGAAAGACAAGATCTTTGGCGTGCTGCAGCGCGTGGGACGTAGCTTTATGCTGCCCATTGCGCTGCTGCCTGTAGCGGGCCTGCTGCTGGGTATCGGCAGCTCGTTCACCAACGAAACCATGCTGGCGGCCTATGGCCTGAACAGCGTCATCCACCCCGGTACCCTGATCTACACCATTCTGGACGTGATGAGCCAGACTGGCAGCGCCGTGTTCAACAATCTGGCGCTGCTGTTCGCCATGGGCGTGGCCATCGGCATGGCTCGCAAGGAAAAAGAGGTGGCCGCCCTGTCCGGCGCAGTGGCCTATATCATTATGAATACGGCCATTCAGGCCATGATCAATGCGGCAGGCGGCGTAGAAGCGATGCCTGCCAACTCCACCACCACCATGCTGGGTATCACAACCCTGCAAATGGGTGTGTTCGGCGGCATCGTGGTTGGTCTGGGCGTGGCAGCGCTGCACAACAAGTTCTATAAGATCGAGCTGCCGCAGGTGCTGGCCTTCTTTGGCGGCACACGCTTTGTGCCCATCGTCAGTTCTATTGTGTATCTGGTGGTCGGCATTGCCATGTTCTATATCTGGCCGGTGGTGCAGAGCGGTATTGCCGCGCTGGGTGCACTGGTGCTGGCTTCCGGCTACGCAGGCACCTTTATTTACGGCCTGCTGGAGCGTGCGCTGATCCCCTTTGGACTGCATCATGTGTTCTATATGCCGTTCTGGCAGACCGCTGTGGGCGGCACCGCCATCATCGATGGCGTCACCGTGACCGGCGCACAGAACATCTTCTTTGCTGAGCTGGCTTCCAAGTCCACCACTGTGTTCTCGGTCAGCGCTACCCGTTTCATGGCCGGTAAGTTCCCCTTTATGATGTTCGGTCTGCCCGGCGCGGCGCTGGCGATGTACCAGTGCGCCAAGCCGGAAAAGAAAAAGGTGGCAGGCGGCCTGCTGCTGTCTGCCGCCTTGACGGCTTTCCTCACCGGCATCACCGAGCCGCTGGAATTTACCTTTATCTTTGTGGCTCTGCCCATGTACGCCGTGCACTGTGTGCTGGCCGGTCTGTCCTTCATGCTGATGCACATCCTGAATGTGGGCGTGGGCATGACCTTCTCCGGCGGTCTCATCGACCTGGTGCTGTTCGGTGTGATGCAGGGCAACGACAAGACCCACTGGATGTGGGTGGTCGTGGTCGGTGCGGTGTACTTTGTACTGTACTACATCATTTTCCGCTTTATGATCTCCAAGTTTGACTACAAGACCCCGGGCCGCGATGATGCCGAGGAAGTCAAGCTGTACACCCGTGCGGACGTGAACGCCCGCAGCGCCGCTTCCGGCAGCACCGCCCCCGCAGGGGATGATCCGGTCAGCGCCCTGATCGTAGAAGGTCTGGGAGGTGCCGACAACCTGTCCGACGTGGACTGCTGCGCCACCCGCCTGCGCTGCACCGTCAAGGATGTTGCGCTGGTCAAACAGGATGTGCTCAAGGCCTCCGGTGCCTCCGGCGTGATCTGCAAGGGCAATGGCGTGCAGGTGGTGTACGGCCCCAAGGTGGCCGTCATCAAGGCAAAGCTGGAAGATTATCTGGAAAATGCACCTAAGACCCCGGCGGCGACCGCA